>CAITZA010000370.1 GCA_903896745.1 uncultured Desulfomonile sp.
ACTGCAGGACTGGTAAAACCAAGAACGCTCATTTGGAAGGGTAAAATCAGGAATGCCCCTGAAATCCCACCCATGGAAGTAAAAAAAGATATTACCATGCCTACCAGTGGAGGTATCCAGATTGCCGTCTCAACATTTGAAACAGGAAACACCATTTTAATCTCCTATTCACGGTAGCAAGCTTGAAATGGTCTGATCGGCAAGATCGCCGGATTAATGATTCGAAAAGGTCTTAGCCTCACTATGATGTAAGTCCAGGCCATATTGCTGACACGCTTTTATTCAAAAGCGTGTGTCTATAATAAGTATGGGCCGAGTATTGTGTCAACACTTTTCTATTTGGCGCTTGATTTAAATCCCAAAACAGTATTATTCGTTAATGGCGCATTCAGGGGGTGGCTGTCTGCCCTTCCGAAAAAGTTCATGACAAGATTGCATACCTTGGGCAACAAATGTGTCCAGGCGTCCAGGAATGACAAATTGATTAATCCATCCAGAATCTATTCCGACCTTTCCGGCAACAAGTGTCTGGAGTCACATGAGTTGTTGAAACTGGAAAACGCGTTTCGATCATGGTCCGAAGAAACTCCAAGGGTAGACGTACGGATTTCCAGAAAGAGGGTGCTATTAATTTTTCTTCTGATCCGTTACACGGGGGCGAGGTTAAATGAAGCGCTAGGGGTCGATTTGGCGAGAGACATTGATTCGAATGCCAGAAAGGTAGTTTTTGGCGCATCTACTGCTTCAACAAAAAGGTGCGTACAAATCTCGGCAAGTTTAACCCGGGAAATAAAACATATTCTGCAAGAGATAGTCCCCGCAGGGGAAAAATCCCTTTTGCTAAAAATTGACGAAGGGCATATCAGACGCAAGTTTTATGAGAGAACTGTTTCTTGCGGATTCCCCCAGGAATTCGGCGCTCCACAGGCAATACGCAGGGCCAGGGCGGTAGAATTGATGAAAAACAACGTGCCGTTGCCCGTGGTTCAGCGTATTCTTGGACACTCCAATCCTAATCTTACCGCTTCACTGGTCTCTTTCTCCGAGGAAGACATTCATCAGGTAACACAACATTTCATCGAAAAGGAAAGCGCGAGAAAAACGAGCGCTCGCAACACTTTTTTTGGAAAAATTACCAGAATAGTCAACGGAGACGTACAGTCCCTGATAGAATTGCTGACCTTAACCGGCGAAAAGGTCAGCTCGGTAATTACAAACAATAGTCTGTCCAGACTCGGAATAAAATCAGGCTCGTTGGTTACCGCTGAAGTCAAGGCGCCATGGGTGCTGATACACAAATCCTTGCAACAACCGTTATGCGCATCCGAAAATATTTTCATGGGGAAAATATCAAAAATATTAAAAGGAATGCTTGTGATAGAGATTACGGTCAAAATCAATGATGGGACTGAAATTTGTTCTCTCATGACGGTTGAATGTTATAACAGACTCCAGTTAAAAGAATCCGATAAAGTGTGGGCATCTTTCAATTCTTTTTCCGTAATATTGCACGTAGACTAGTTCACGCAGAGGGGGATGATTTGTCAGGTAGAATCTGTCAGCAAAAATCTCATCTTTTAAGTACTTTCAGAATTGTAACAATCATGTTGACCTTTTTGTTACAATCCAGCCTAGTCTCGAGAGGAAAAAATACAGTTCTTGACAGCAGATTCCTTTTTCTGGATAGTTAGGTTATGTCTTTTATGACATAACCAGTTGGCGTAACTCTTGCTCTTCAGTCATCAGGCAAGTGGCTCCAGGCGCCAAACAGAAAATCGGAGGTTGTATTGAAACTTTTTAGACAATTAAATTCGGTGTATCTTTTTACTGCTTTGATCGCTCTTTTATCGATTCATGTATCAGCCCCCACCCCAATGGCTGAGTCCAGAGAGGTCAAGATTTTTGCGGCAGCTTCACTTGCTAACGCCATTACCGAGTTAGGTGAAAAATATACACAGAAAACCGGCGTGAAAGTAGTCCCATCATTTGG
>CAITZA010000371.1 GCA_903896745.1 uncultured Desulfomonile sp.
AAAATAACAGGTTAACAGTAAGCGCAGGCTTGGGATCCACAAATAATATATTGAAATAAAGACCAATAATCATATATATGCGGGCAAGGCTTCTGAAAGGCGAGCCTTTTTTCAGACCGCCGACTGAACCTGTGATTTGTGCGCCATACCTTTTATGGCTTAAACGGAAATTTTATTCAAGCAACCGTACGGCAGGCCGACCACGGGCTGATTGAAAGACCCATGAGAATCGTTTATCCTGTCAAACAAATGGAATTTTTGGGGCGCAGGAAGTGAAAGCCTAGGCAGTGCTTAAAGATCGCGATTACAATATTCATAACAATGTTCGCGTAATTCATGCGGCTTTCATTTGTCTGGCTATAGCGCTCGGGGCCTCAGGCTGTTCAAAAAAGCTTACCTTTTCGGGTATGCCTTTTGACATGGACAAGATTGTTTTTGAAAATTCCAGGGAAAAAACAGAGGACTGGAAGGAAAAAGGGGTGCGTTTGGCCCGGCAGAAGGAATATTTTGAGGCTATAGAGGCTCTTACCAATTACATAGAACAGGCGCCGAAAGATTCCTTTGGATACAATGCCCTTGCGGTCTGTTACAAAAACACGGGTGATCAGCAACTAGCGATGAAGAATTTCGAAAAGGCGCTGGATTTGACGCCAAAGGGAGAGGGTAGGGCGAAGATCCTCGGCAATATAGGGAACATGTATTTTTCTTCGGGGAAGATGCAGGCGGCTTTGGGTTTTTACAAGGACGCGGCGGCCGAATTCGAGGAGAATCCCCTGTATGTAATACTGGTGGCAAGGACGTTTGTCAGCATGAATGATTTTGATCGGGCCCGCAAGGCTTTGTCTCAGGCCGAACCTAACCTGAAGATGCTTTCGCGGTATGAACGTGATGAGGATCGTGGGCAGGGATATTATTTGCTGGCTCAGTCATACGCCGCTTTGAACGATGAGGAACGCATGCTCGAAAACCTGGACAAGGCGTTAAAAATCAATCCGGGAAGATATATTGGCAGGATTGAAAACGATTCGTCCGACGAGACAAACCTCTTTTACACGCTAAAGGATGATCCGAAGCTAAAAAAACTGATCAGGCGTTATGCCGCCCGTACAACTAATTGAAATCGGTCTTGAAATCGAGTCGGAAAACATTTGTTTCGTCATGTGTCTGTTTTGTTCTGGACAATGACGAAATGAGAATACATACTTGTAAACTGGGCTGAAATTATTGAAAGTTCTGTCTTTGGAGGCGACAAGGTGTTTGATTGCACAACCCAGCAACGAATTGGGGAATTGCTCGATAACGTTGGAGAAATATACTGGGAAGTTGATTCTGGTTATCACATCACGTTTTCCAATTCTTTGCTGGAGAAATTCTTTGGACCTCCTGCCGGCAAGACCTGTCACGAGTATATGTGCGGCAGTGATGCGGTATGTCCGGGTTGTCCAATATCGAAGGTTCTCGCCGGCTCTCCTCGTGCGCGCAGCGAGAGGATGAAGGTGGCGATTGACGG
>CAITZA010000372.1 GCA_903896745.1 uncultured Desulfomonile sp.
ACGCCCCAGAACGCCTGCCATGGACGTTGCCTTCTCTTCCGCCGCCTTGCATGCAAGAGACCTGGCTTGATCCCTGTATTTTCTCAATTCTGAGGTTCGCAAGTCTATGCCATGAACCTGAGTCGCCCCCACCTGCAGAGTTCCAGTTAATACCGAGGTGAATTTTGTCAGATCTTTAACGGTTATTACCAATCTTCTGGTGACAAAGTATCCCAGAAAAACTTCCTTTTCGTAATCCTTTTTATAGCGAGGGTTGATTCGCAGCACGTCCGTTTGACAATACTTGGAATCTATACCCTGGGATTTCACAAAACCAAGAATCTGATCAATGATTTTGTCATTCTCATTTTTCGCGGAAACAACCTCCTTGTTCCACGTCTCAATCCCAAGTGACAGAATTACCTCGTCCGGAACAACCCTGATTTCTGATTGGCCGGTCACTTTTATCAGATGGTCCTTGCAGCAATCATCCTGACCTGGAAACGCTGAACCCGCAAAAAAAAGCAGGGCCCCTGTCAACAGAAAGACTCTAGCCAATGAGTTCATGTTTGTTTGCCTCCTCAAAAAAGGAATACCTCTGTTAAAAAAAACAGAGAATCATTCTCCGAATTCTCATCATTAAACTACTTCCCTGCTCAAGAATACCACCAATGAAATCTCTTCCGCAATCTCCTCCCAGAAATATTATGGAATTCAGTTAGGGTTCATGTTAGGATGAATTTGGTTTCCATATACAGGAAATCCTTGGTTTCATAACCAAATTTCGTACCGTTTCTCTACAGATTACAGATTTAATCCTATGTCAATGCGAACTATCAACAGCTCGTCAGAACAGATCCCCTCGTGTAAAAAGGACTGCTGAGGTCTGCGGCAATGTTTCAGGAACAGGACAACATAAGGTCACGAATACTTCTTCCGGTATCATTATCCCTATTTGTGATGCTTGCGGCATTTACAGCCGGTATTTACTGGCTGCAGGGCAATGACCTGGTTTCGCAGTCATTAGAGCGTGTCAGGTCGGTTCAAACACTTTTTGCCGAGTCTGTTTCCAATGACACCAAGCTATTATCCAGCATGATCGATTTCATTGAGCGAGACAGGGATCTAATCTCTCTATGGCATGACAGGGACAACAAGAGACTCGCGGAGCATCTTCGTCCGATGTTTGAAGAGTTGCGCTCCAGATACAGGGTCACACACTTCTATCTTATCGATACGGATGGGACCTGTTCATTGCGGGTACATAAGCCTGACAGCTTTGGGGATCGCATCGATCGGCTGACGTTCAGAAAGGCCAAGTCATCAGGACATATTTCAGCGGGGATAGAGCTGGGTCCATTTGGAACCTTTGCATTGCGTGTAGTAAAGCCGTGGATGGTTGACGGCAAGCTCGTTGGTTATATAGAACTTGGCGAGGAAATTGAGCATCTGACCGGTTACCTTGCAAGGGCGTTAAATGTTGATCTGGTCATATTTATTTCGAAGGGGTTCGTTGAGCGCGAAAAATGGGAACAGGGCCTCAGGATGACCGGGCGAAATGGG
>CAITZA010000373.1 GCA_903896745.1 uncultured Desulfomonile sp.
CTCCAACGGATGCGTTATTGGTGAGATTGTATATCATTTTTTGATTCCGTTCACGCTTATTGCAATACAGATTCGTCTTTTCAGCCCGATGGTCTGTGTGTTTTCTCCTGATTATCAAACTTCGGGGCGTAGTTATAGTCTGGTATCATCCTGACACTGGGTTTTTTGTCATGTTCGGAAGTTTCAATCCCTAACTTCGCGACATACTCATCTAAAATCGGAAGGAAACATACATCGCTGGCTCAGACATCCTGAGGCTCGATACTCAAAGCTCACCTCCACGTCAATGGATGCCCTTTGTTTAGGGCTTTTAGACTGCGTTGTCGCAAAAATACTAGATAGCAAAAATCTCTAATCTTATGAAAATCCTGTGCGGAATGCAGGTCGGATCATGGCTATCCCAGAAACCCAAAAATGACATCCGGGAACCTGGAAGCATTAGCAAAATGTCAGAAAAAACGGAAAAGCAAGAATTTCTTAAGGATGTCTCTTACGGAAGGTTGTCAGAAAAACCTAATAAAAAATGGCGCCTGAGGACGGACTCGAACCGTCACGAAGACAAGCCTCAAGGGATTTTTAGTCCCGTTACACCTGTTACTCACATTCACTTTCCTTAATTCTTCAAGCTAGTTGTCAATTCCTGTTATCTCGTGTTCACTCGTATTATATCAAAAAACGTGACCAAAATTTCCAGGTCAAAAGTCAACATGCTGACTTCTAACTGTTTTCGCAAACACAGTGTCATGGGATTCCGGTCAGATTGAGCAACTCCCGAAAATCACTTGTAGACCTGCTTCATTTTATGCTTAATTAAGGCAGGAGGACGTCGATGAAACTTACAGCGATTATAGAACGCGAGGGTGACGGATACGTATCTCTGTGTCCTGAATTAGATATTGCAAGCCAGGGAAATAGTGTTGAAGAAGCAAAGAACAACCTTCAGGAAGCTTTAGAGCTATTTTTCGCGACAGCGTCAGCCGAAGAGTTAGCGCAGCGCCTTCATGGCGATGTTTTCGTAACTCAGGTTGAGGTGGCCGTTGGGTAAACTGACCGTTCTTTCTGGTCGATATATATGTGATATTCTTGCTCGGAAAGGTTTCGTTGAAGTTCGACGGCGTGGCAGTCACATCGTGATGCAAAAGAGACTGCCGCAATCCACCATAACGATCCCTGTTCCAGACCATCACGAGGTACGGATCGGGACTCTTCAATCCATTATTCGACAATCTGGGGTATCGCGAAGCGAATTCGAATCTTAATGTCTTTGAAGCTCCGTCGCCGAAGCGCCTAAACAAATAACCTGAGTCCACATGCAACCCTCAAGAGGATTCAGATCGGGCGGAGCCTGGAACAAATACTGGATGAAGTTCTTGGGTATAGCCAAGCCCGTAAAGTATTCCGTTGCTCTATGCAGGCTGGCCCCTTGACGGAGAATTGAAGTGTACACCTCTGTCAAGACAAAAAAATGTCTTTTTTAAGGCGGAAAAGTACTCCTTGTTACTGTAGGTATGCGTATCGGTACCGTTCCTGGATCATCTCTGGATTTATAGACCTGATAAGGGGTCTTGTACCCCAGGGATTGATGGGGCCTCTCCTGGTTGTAGAACCGGAAGTACGTCCCCAGACCCCGAACAGCCTCTTTGACACCGTCGTACTCTCTGAGATATACCTCCTCATATTTCACTGACCGCCACAGACGTTCGATAAAAATATTGTCAAAAGCTCTTCCTCGACCGTCCATACTGATCGCAATACCCTTGGACTCCAAAATGCCGGTAAAGCTTGTGGACGTAAACTGGGATCCCTGATCTGAATTGAATATCTCAGGTTTAGACCAAGTCAATGCCTGGCCAAGCGCCTCGATGCAGAACTCAGCATCCAGTGTGATTGACACCGCCCAGCTTAACACGTACCGACTGAACCAGTCGAGGATAGCCACGAGGTATACAAAGCCATGCCTCGTACGAACATAAGTGATATCGCCAGCCCACACCTGGTTCGGTCTGTCAACCGTGAGCCCTTTGAGCAGATAAGGATATTTCCTGTGTCGTGAATCACCCTGACTAAGCCGCTTCCCAGGGTAGATCGCCGCTATACCCATTAGCCGCATGAGTCTGGATACTCGCTTATGATTCACAACCTGCCCATGGTTGCGCAACCAGGCAGTCATCCGCCTAATGCCGTAAAAGGGTGTCCTTATATACTGCTCATCAATCAGGCGCATCAATTGCCGATCATGGTCGGCCTTGATCCCATCATGACGGTAATACAGACTCGATCTGGGAAGCCCCAGAAGCTCACACTGCCTGGAAATCGGTATGGTCTCATGGTCGGGATCAATGAGATTGCGCCGTTGATCAACCGATAAGCCCAGCTTTTTTTTTGAGCCAGTCCAGTTCCACTTTGAGCCGCCCTATCTCTTGGTAAAGCTGGTCAGTATGCTCCTTGACTTCGGCCTCCTTCTTCTCGTATTTTCCCGAGAATATCCTGGGCAGCTCTTCTAGCGCCTGTTTCTTCCACTTGCCGATCTGGTTCGGGTGTACCCCGTACGCAGCAGAAATTTGTGAAACTGTCCGTTCCCCCCTGAGAGCCTCAAGAACCACCCGGGCCTTGAAGCTTGTATCATAACTCTTACGCATGGTCTCTAAAGCCTCCTTGATCCCCCCACTCTTTTCTACACCATCAAGCTAGGCTTTTCCACCTTAACCCCCTGTCCAGTTTTCGGGGTACATTATAAAGAGCGCAAACGCGACAACCGGGAATTCTATCGCCGTTTGGCAGACATAGCAGTCAAGCAGGGTCTCTTGATAGATGACA
>CAITZA010000374.1 GCA_903896745.1 uncultured Desulfomonile sp.
ACATCATACCCCTGAGAACAGAGCATATCCTTTATCTGTATGATAGCCGGCTCACTGTCTTCCACCAGAAGTATGCGGCCTCCCTGCGCCATAGGCGCCGAAGATAATGTATGTGTTCGGACCTGAATATTGCACTGGGCCTTGCCGTTCGTGTGTCCCGGGGAGCGTGGCGCCCCCATGTCCAGTGGCAAAGTGAGTGTGAAAGTGGATCCTTCGCCTGGGAGGCTCTGAACCTCAATCTGACCCTTGATAAGGGTGGCGTATTTTTTTGCGATGGCAAGCCCAAGGCCTGTGCCTCCATAGCGTTTGGACATACTTTCATCTGCCTGTCGAAACTCATCAAAAATGCAGCCCATGCGGTCTTCAGGAATCCCTATTCCAGTGTCACTTACCGAGATCCGGATTGAGTTTTCCAATTGAACGGCAGAGACGTCAACATGTCCCACTTCGGTAAACTTTACGGCGTTTGCGATGATATTTTGCATGATGTGGCTGAACTTTTCGCTATCGCTGTCAATATTGGGTAGCTCGTTGGTTATGGAGCTTACAAGGGAAATGTTTTTCTCGCGCGCCTGAGGTTCGAGCATCTCAACAATGCCATCGACAATCTGGCTTATAGAGAAACTGCTGACGTAGATTTCCTGACGCCCGGATTCAATTCGTTCAAGGTCCAGGATGTCGTTTATAAGAGCCAGCAGACGCCTGCCGTTTCGTTCGATGACTTCGAGGTATCCATATTCTTCGTTTGGAATGAGGGTTGCAAGTCGGCGACTCAGCACGCTGGAAAGGGCAATTACGGAATTTAGAGGCGTGCGCAGTTCATGGCTCATGTTTGAAATAAAACTGTTCTTAAGATTGTCGGCTTCACCGAGCTGTCTTTTTTGCATTTCCAGTTCAATGTTCTGCTCACTGAGTTCATCCGCCTGCATCGACAGCTCTCTCTTCTGAGCCTCCAATTCGGTGGTCTGCTTCTCAAGTTTCTCAGAGAATTCCCGTATTTTCCGGAATGCGAGGACGCCGTTCAGGCGAGCATTCATCACATCCCACAAACTGCCAAGAAGCTGATGGGCCTGATCGTCATAGCTGCGGACACTTGCAAGCGAAATCATTGCAGAGACGTCGTGTCCTGAAAGAATGGGAATGGTAATGATTTCACGTGGCCTGATTTCTCCGGTGACTGTAAGAAGCGTAAAACGAGTGTCCTCCGGAATGTCGGTGATTCGCTGAATATTGCGGGAGACCAGAGCGGCGCCGAATTCCCCCTCACCTTGCGTGGCTCGGAAGGATGAGCGAGCGTCTTGGGTCAGACCGATTGATTCGAAATGCTCAAAATCCTTTTTTTGTTCATTGAGGAGATAAACCGCTCCGACCTGCGAACCGGTATGATCCAGAAGAGCTGAAAGCAGCTCTCGACAGAATGGTTTCAGGTCATCCTCCCTGAGCATGACATCAGCGATCCGGCTGATTTTCTCTCTACGGCCAATGTTGGCCTGGACAGAAGCCGCAAGGGCATTGAATGCGGCGCCGAGAGTACCAAATTCATTCCGTGATGAATATCCGCAGCGCGCGTCCATGGCGCCCTTCTGGTAATCGAGTGCGGCAGTCGTGAGTTCTTCGAGAGGGCCCCTGATACCTCTGAGCAGGAAATATCCCAGGATGGCTGCAATCAGGATGATGGCCCCAATGACTATGCCGAGTTGCAGCATCAGGTCATCCTTGTGTAACTCAGCGTCCCTGTAGAAAAGCTCGGACCTGCTGTTTGCAAAATTATCCACTACCACAAGGTAATCCATGACTTTCCGCGCCTGGGTGTCTCCAACTCCGTCGAGTTTCGTGCGGCTCGCAGCCTCGCTCACGTTTCCTTCACGCAGAAGGCGGATAGTCTCGTCCCTTATGGTTTTCCACTGAATGAGAGCCTCATGAACACGCTCGACATCTTCCTTTTTTCCGAGATACTTGTTGTATAGAAGTTCCAACTCCCTGCGGGCATTACTGTCATTGAAGTCAATATTTTTGATAATGGCGATTCTTTCGGATTCGTTTCCTGACAGGAAAAGGTCTTTCATTTCACGATGAATGGCGAGTATATTAGCCCTGATCTTGCCGACAGTTTTTTGAACCTGAAGCGGATGCTCGTATAATCCCTTTGTCTGAAGCCACAGATTTTCGTTCTGTACCAAGGCAGTCACACCAAGAATCACCACAAGAACCAGTATGGCTCCGAATACCATCTTCAACTGAACGCCTATCTTTATGTCCTTAAGTCTCGTCATTGTTCAGGTTCTCCTGTGCAGTCTCTGAAAAAAGGTCACTGGCGCAGAAATGGCGCAAAAGCCTTCCGCCTTCTGGACGATTGCTCTCTCTGACTCGGTAGACACAAGATAGCCGTTTAGCGTCATGGATCGGCCGATCTTGTTCAGGATAAGTCTCTGAATATCAGGACGATAATAGAATAGCAGGTTGGAGCATATCACGAGATCGAAACCTCCAAATATACTTGCAGGTGGACAACAGGAGCGGTTGTCCAGGAGATCATACTGGGAGAACTCAATCCGTTCGCGCAATTTAGAATCGATTTCATATAGTCCGACATGCTGATTGAAGTATTTTGTTAAGTACTTGACTGTAACATTCTGGACTGATCTGGAATCGTAAACACCCTGCCGGGCTGATTCAAGGCTTTCTTCTGAAATGTCGGTTGCAAAAATCCGGAAAGGGATTTCAGCCCCCTTGTCCCCGGCAATCTCATTCAGGATCATTGCCACTGAATAGGCTTCCTGACCTCCGGCGCACCCCGCAGACCATATCCTTATTTCCGAAGCCCCAGACCTTTTGTCTGCAATCAATCCGGGCAATATCACATGTTCCAGAATGGCAAACGCAAGCGGAGCCCGAAAAAACTCGCTGTATCTGATGTTAAGTGAATTCAGGAGAACTTTCGACTCATCCCGGTTTTTGGAAAGATAATCCAGGTATGCCGGAAGCGTAGCGCATGATGTTCTTTCGAACCTTTTTTCGATCGCTTTTTTCAGAAAAGATTCATCGTAAACAGAGATATCTGTCGCCAGTTCATTCGAGATAAACCTCACCGCTTCGTCCATTTCGGACACCGTCAGTGATATCGGGATTTGGAATTGATTGGTCTTCATTGTGATTCGGATGTCATAAAACAAGGAACAGGAAACGGGGTGAAAGTTCTGTTTATCGCCAAGTAATACTATAGTCCCTTTTTCTATTGAATTTTTCAATAGATAATATTTTGGTCGCCTGCCTTTTTGTGGAACTCAGCGCGTTAGTTCGATGTGGTTCGGGCATTGCGATGTAAACGAGGGTATACAGGTGGAAGCATGTAGGTTTACATGAGTCTGATCGGCGGAGCGAATACCTTCACTCCTGGAGACCGATTGTTGTGCCGGTGTTCCCGATTTCTGCCGGAGTAACAAGCTGTCGCCAGGGTGGCTCTGAGGCTTGGAAGGCGCTCACAGTAAGGTCGAGCGCCTTCGCGTTCATTCTATCTGTTTTTCTGGCGTAATTCGATACGTCGTATTTTGCCGCTGATGGTTTTAGGTAATTCCTTGGAGAATTCAATTTCGCGGGGATACTTGTAAGGGGCTGTAAGTGATTTCACAAAGTCCTGTATATCCTTGGCGAGTTTGTCGGATGGTTCGAATCCTGGTCGAAGGACCACAAAGGCTTTTACGATTTCGCCGCGAACGGGATCGGGCTTTGCGACAACGGCTGATTCGAGGACAGCGGGATGCTCTATGAGGGCGCTTTCAACCTCGAACGGTCCGATGCGGTATCCGGAACTTATGATAACGTCGTCAGCACGCCCGACAAACCAGAAATAACCGTCCTCATCACGGTATGCCCTGTCACCTGTAATGTACCAGTCGCCGCGGTAGGTGGCGTTGGTAGCCCCGGGATTACCCCAGTATTCCCTGAAAAGGCCCAAGGGTCTCTCCGGCTTCACACGCACTGCGATATCACCCTCCCTGTTTGGCGGTAACGGTTGGGCATTCTCGTCGATGACATCGATAATGAATCCAGGCGCTGGCCTGCCCATGGAACCCGGTTTTATGGGAGCGTCCTGAGCAGGGAAATTCCCGACAATAAGGACGGTTTCAGTCTGACCGTATCCGTCACGGATCTGGATTCCGGTCTGAGTCTTCCATATATCTATGACTTCAGGGTTCAATGGTTCACCTGCCCCCACACAACTCCGTAGTGAGGAGAGGTCATATTTTGTAAGGTCTTCGACAATCAGGAGCCTGTATGCCGTCGGAGGGGCGCAGAAGCTTGTCACCCGATATTTTGAGAGTAGGTCGAGGGTCAGATTGGCGCTGTATTTGCCCTTTGTATTATGCACAAAGAGCGTAGCCCCTGCGCCGAGCGGACCAAAAAGGCTGCTCCAGGCGGCTTTGGCCCATCCTGTGTCGGACAGGTTCCAGTGGAGCTCTCCAGGGCGCAGATCCAGCCAGAACTTGCCGGTGACCGTATGACCGATCGGATAGCAGTGCGTATGAAGCGCCATTTTTGGGTGTCCAGTCGTCCCGCTCGTGAAATAGAGCAGCATGGGATCATCCTTATGGGTTTTGACCCTGTTTTCCGGACGGACAACAATTTCTTCATTGGAAAGCAGCTTTTCGTAGTTTTGCCAGCCTGCACGCTCTCCATCCACTATGATCAGGGCATTGAGCTCCGGGAAATCCTTTCGGGCTTCGTCGAACTTGTGGGCGTTTTCCGAATCCGAGATTACGCACTTGATATGGCTTGCGCCGAGGCGGTATTTAATGTCCTTCTCCGTAAGCTGCGTCGTACCCGGAACAGCTATGACGCCGGCCTTTATCATGCCGATCATGCTTTCCCACCACTCCGGCACACGCGACATCACTATCATCACATGATCATTCTTATTCAGTCCCAGTCTGTTGAGGGCGTTTACCACCTGATTGGAACGATCCCGAAAGCAGGCGTAGGAAAGGCGCCGTTCAATCGAGTCATCCCCCGCCCAAAGCATCATAGGCAGTTCTGGGTCCTCGGCAAACCTATCGATTACGTCAAATCCAAAATTGAAATACTCAGGACTCTCCAGCCGGTAATTGCCGTAAGTCTCCTTGTAATCACTCATATTGTGATCATGATTCCCACATTTTGTGGCCATATTTTCCTCTCCTGTTACAATTGTGCTGAGCGTTTAGAGACGCATAGGCAATTTGAAACCTGTATATGACGCTCATCCGGTCGCTCAGAAAATAAAGAGCCTAATTTGAGGGAAGCTGAGAAAAAGGTCAATAAGTATGTGGTTAGAATGATCGCGCGTGGTCTGTCTTGAGATGCGGCGCAGGGAGTACCATGTTGGCGCACAGGCAAAAGTAGCTGATAATACGCGGGCGGAGGTTTTTTTTAATACTCTGGCGCGGAGGCCGGACCTGCTATAAATGTGAAAAGCAGTCCCATATTTTACATTAAAGACGTGGATGCGAAAAAAGCGGTTTGTGAACGATTGGTTTGATTGGGCTACACTTTTTCGGGATGTTATGGTATATTATGTTATCAGGGATTTGAACAAGATGAACAGATTGTATTATATATTGCTTTGGGTTTTGATGATGTGCCTGAGTAGCGTTTCGGCGTTTGGTTCCGGCGAAGATATCAGGGGCGTATGGGTAGGCAACGCGAAGGGCAATATATTCGGGGCTGAAGGAAGCGTCAACATAACCTATCAGAACGGCGAAGATATCAGTGGTGTCGTTGAAGGCGGGAACTTCTTTGGCCGGGCCAAATTTTCCATACAGGGGAAGATAAGGGGCAATTACATTTTCGGAAGCAAGGATGGCCACACCTTCGAGGGATTCCTGTATCCGGACTGGTCGATTCAGGGATTGTTCAGGGCAATTGATGGCGACACCTACAAGGTGATTCTCCGAAGGCCTTACCCCTCTTACTGGGGATCCCCGTACGGAACATGGGGTTATAATTAAATCAGCCGGTTACGATACTTTTCCGCAACCTGTTTTATCCAGACTCCAAAATGCATAAGCCCGCCATTCTCAACGGTCTGCTCGTTGATCTTGAATTCGGGAAACCTGACAATTCCCGTTTCGAAGAACTCAGGACAAATCTCTGCGAAAAACTCACACTGCGCGTTGCTCATGATCCTGTAATAACCATCCGGCTTGAACATCTTCATTTTTCACAATTTGATCAGATAAGAAACAACATGAAGACCAGGGACTTCATCCTATTGAGCCCGCAGGGAACACCGTGGCGCTCATACAGGGGCGTTTCAAGACAACAGCTTGATATATTTGGAAAGCTGCTTGTTGAGACGGTGAGAAGCGCGGATATACCTGTTCTCGGAATATGCGGAGGGCATCAATTCCTTGCGATGAGTTTCGGGGCGGATATAGACTTTATAGATTCCCAATTTGTTGGGTCGAGCCCTGAAACATATCCTGTCCATGCCCGCGCGGAACGCGGCCTGACGGTTCTGAATACCCTGAGGGACGACAGGATATTTGGTGGCGTTGCAAAACACCCTTCAAAATTCGAAGTGATGGAAAGTCACACCGAAGAGGTTAAAAATACTCCATATCCGTTTGTGAATCTTGCAAGAAGCGCCGTATCTGAGATACAGTTGATAACAATCCCGGGGACAATCGTGTACGGGATGGCTTTTCATCCTGAAAGGGGATGGAGCGAAAACATCAGTGGCGAATCGGACGCGACCGCAGGCGAAAAACTGTTGCGGAATTTTTTCAATCTTGTCTATCTGAACAGATATAAAGCCTTGTGATTTTTCTTTTTTGACCTGTTATCTGTTCGACTGCAAAAAAATTACATAGGGGGTTTCCCAAAATGGATGAGGCTCAAAAAGCGAAAATTCGTCTCGAGCACTGGATTAATCACAATTGTGATCATTTGAAAGGATACCTTGAGGTTTCCAATTCTCTGGATACGATAGGTTTGAACCTTATAGGGGACAGGATTCGGAACGCTGTTGAATACATAGACAGGGCGAATGATGAATTCCGCAAGGCCCTGGAACAGTTGGAAGCTTCCTCCGCAGGCATATCGACATCCACGGGCTGCTGCTGTTCCGAACATTCGCACGATCACAGTCATTCGCATAGTCATGAGCATGGCCATGAGCAGGGTCATTCACATAGCCATGAGCACTGTCACGAAGGCGTTCAGACGGACTGCCGTGAGCATCCTCACGAGCGCTGCCATAACCACGCGCACGACCATGCGCACGATCATCATGATCATCATCACGGCAAGTCTGGTCATCGGCATGACTAAATCAGGCGAATGGTGTCATAATTGAGTTTACTGGTTTAGGAGGAAATTATGGAAGCCAGGACTTTTGAGATGGAATTTGCTAAGTTCATAGAAAGGTTTCATGTTGAAATTCGTGACCTTTTCTTGGAAGACACCTTACATAAGAGAGAAATCCTCTCTCATTACCAGCTTGCGGAAGAGATGCTCAGGGATTTGGCGGACGCTGTTCTGTCGGAGTTTACGGTAAACATAGACAAGCGTACAACAGTGGAGACGATAGCTGACCGGTATGTCAAACTGGGGATACGCTGCTGTGAAGACGGTCTTAGCTATTCCGAAATGGTTCGGGTTTTCATTCTTCTAAAAAGGCATGTTTGGCTTTTTTTCCAGGACAGCAATTTTGCGGGACAGCCTTTTGATGTAAGATCGATAGTGGCGTTGAACAACAGGACGACGCTGTTTTTTGACCGGGCGATATACTACTTCCTGGTCGGTTTTGAGCAGACTCAGTCGGAGAACCCTACGGAACTTGAATCGCTTTACAACACTTTTCTTGCAAAGATACGTATCGATCTGAAAAAACCCGCTGACTAATAGTCTTGCGCTCTCCCCTTATCCGAAATCGGCAGCATAATAAAAAACGCCCCTGAATAATTCCAGGAGCGTTTTTTGCTGCTACCCCAATGAGAGAGGAGGCCTTGTTATTAGCGCTATTACTGCACTACCTGAACGGTGTATCCGAACTTGTCACCATCCTCCTGTCTGTATTCGATTTTGACTTTTTCACCGACTGCGGGCCTTCTGAAGGGTATGAACTTTGTCTTGAGCCCTACCCGGATGTTAACAACCTCAGCAGCGTCCGCGTCATCAGCTACCCGTAATGAAAGACTCTTGGGAGATGAGGCCACGACCTCACCTGTAAGCGTCTTTGAGCTTTTTTCCTCTTTCGGGGCTGAATCCCTTACTTCGTCCTTCGGCGCAACCGGTTTTTCCACAGGTGAGGTTTTTGCAATCACCTTTTTCTCACCTGCGCCGGTCTTGGAGACAGTCTTTTTGGGAGGGGGGCCTGGAGTGGCGCCATCAGTGGGCCCGGTTGAAACCGCGTCCGATGCTGATGATGAGGGTTTGGCCTGCGGCTCGGTTGAACGAGTCGGGGCCGCTGGTTTTCTACCCGAGGGAGGGGGGGTAGTGGTTGTCGAAGAACCAGACGGCGTCCACGACGGATCAGACACATGAGCCGGAGGCTTTGTCGAAACTATGGGTTTAGGGGGTGAACAGGAATCGATCGGCCCGGGTTCTTCACCCACCGATCTACACACAGTGCCGCTCGGTGGAGCGGGTGGATAACATTGGGCGGATGAAGGCGTAGGCGATAGGCTTACCACTTTTGTCGCCTTCATATATCCATCTTCAAGAATGAAATCTACAGCGACATTCTCTCCAAGACACGGACGCCTGCTTGGAACAAATTTCGTGCGCCATCCTACATTCACTTCAGCGCATTGACCGTTCGACTTGACGGTCATCGATCTCCAACCGTTTTCAACTACGGTTCCCTTAAAGGTGCAAATTCTGAATGCTTGAACTGGCTCCACCATACATGTTATCAGAATCGCAGCGGCTACGATTGCGATGGAGCCGTAAACGGAAACTTTTCCGGACATGGAAGACCTCCTCACTGGGGGGGTAAGGAATTTGCTCTGGTCTTTAACAGCGCCTGGCCGTGCCTGGCTATTGAGCATCCTATGTATTAAAGTGTTTTGAAACATAGTAGGTTACGTTTAAAATGTCAAGTAATTTAATAACCACCAAAACTATTAATGCGGTTACATTGTGGTTTCCATCTAACAATCTTGATGGGGCGGTATGCGTGACGGTTTGGAGTGGTCATTGACGAATTAACTCACAGTTTTTGGAGGTATTAGATGGGGATATGCCGTGACACATCCGGCATGGAAATAGATATGGTGAAGGAGATGGCCGAGGGTTTGGGAAACACCGGGGCCGCTCTTGAGGAACTTATAGAGAAGGCCGGTCAGGCGCGCATGGAGGTTGCCAGGCTCAGGGATATTTACGGAGACGGGACTTCTGGAGACTTCAGATCTGATCATATTGAAAAGATAAATGATTCTATAGGAAAATACAATTCCCTGGTGACGCGCGCGCAGAGTGTTCTTGACTGGCTGTTAATCCAGCGTGAGGCTTGCGGTTTCAGGACGCACAGGAATGTCAGCTCGTTTTATCCGATTCCCCAGAAGATGAGGCTACTAAAGAAATGAGCGTTTTAGGGCAATCATATCCCCGGCGCGGTTTTTTGTTGATATTGTTTACGTTACTCGTTTGTTTGCTAGTATTTTGTGGTCAGTCTTTTTCGAGGAAGAGTTCTGCGGGAGAGACATGGGCGGTGTATTTTGGGTCGAGTGACTGTCCTGTTTGCGAACATGTCCAGCCGTTGCTCAGGGGTCTGGTGAATGACTATGGTCTAAGGATAAGATATTATGACATAACGCGCCCTGATGATTATCTGGTTTTTGAGCGGATCGAGTCTATCCATGGGTCGCCTGGCAAGTTTTCCGTGCCGATGGTGATAGTGGGCGAGAATATTCTTGTTGGAGAAAAGCAGATACAAAACAATCTTGGCAGGCTGGTTCAGAAATATGTGAGCGATTCGGGCGCTCGACTTCCCTACCTTGGAGACGCCAGAAATGAAACCTTCGAGGCGAATAATGCGGATTGTGCGGAATGCCGTGACAAGGGCCGTCCGCCATCTGTTGAAAGCGAGCTCAAAAAGCTGAAGCTCATAATTGACAGGTTCCTTGACAGCGCCAGCCAGTAAAATTTCCTATAAATTTTGTATTAATTATGGAAAAGTGTTTACAGAAAAGTTATGATATATGGTTATGGGTCTTTTGACTAATGCATGTTGATTTTGTAAAATGCTGATAGCTCATGGTGTGGGCAACAAAAACGACAATATTTTTGAAAAAGGCTCTTGACTATATTCGGATATATGAATAGTCTTGTACCATAAACAAGGCGGACTTCGCCAGGAGAGAAAAATGTTCACGATTGATGACGAATCAAAAAAGTTCTTACAGGAGAAACTGGAAACTAATCAGTTTCTTAGAGTGTTTTTTGGCGGCTATGGTTGAGGCGGACCCAGCATGGGACTGGCTCTGGACTAGCTAAAAGAAGGCGATGAAAAGTATGTGATCAATGAGTTACCCTTAGTTGTGGATCCGTTTGCGATGAAGATCATAAAGGAATCGGGCGGTCTATCGATTAAGTCGAGTATATTCGGGCCCATGGCTGAGCTTGTAAACTCGGCCTCTGATGGCTGCGGCAGCGGTTGTAGTTGCGGATAACGGAGATAGACGATGCCGATTTTCGAATTTGTTTGTGGGAAATGCGGTAATGAATTCGAAAGACTGGTATTTTCTTCGGACCAGGAAACGCTGAAGTGTCCGGACTGCGACAGCAGTGATGTAACAAAAATATTATCGGTTTTTTCGAGTTCAGCAATTGAGCGGGGGCTTGGATCATCATGCGGTCATGGCGCTACTAGCGGTCATTCCTGAGGATGAAGCCTGCGGTGTCGTGACACTGCCCGAGATGAAAAAGAGGCCGTATATTCCGGCCTCTTTTTTTCTTTTATGTCAATCCCATTTACGAATATCCTCAATGATCCTGAAGCCTTCTTTCAGGGTATCGGTCGGGAGTTTTCTAACCGCGCCCTTGAGTTTCAGGGTTTCCTTGATGGAATTTTCGATGGAGGTTTTAAGGGACGGCGCCAGTTCTTCCTTCATTTCGACTTCGAGCGTCATGAGGTCCTGATCCTGGAGTCTTTCGACAAGCAGGCGGCCCCTGACGATTTCCGGGAAAGTGTCAATGACCCTTTGAACCTGTGACGGATGCACGAACATTCCTTTTACTTTTGTAACCTGATCTGCCCTTCCGAGAATTCTAGTCAATCTGGGGGCTTTTCTTCCACATGCGCATTCGTCGGTTGTGACGCATGAAAGGTCACCTGTTCCGAACCTTACTAGCGGATATATTCTGTTGTTGCATGTTACGACGACTTCTCCGACCGATCCTTCGGGAAGAACGGCGCCGGTTTCGGGGTCAACTATCTCCACTATTACGTCATGATGGATGTGCATACCGCTCAATTGAGGGCATTCATAGGATACACAACCAACGTCGGCGGTTCCGTATGCCTGTCTGCCGATAATCCCGTAGTCATCGAAAAATCTTTTTCGCATGGATTCGGGTAGCATTTCAGCGGCGAGAAAGGCCACCTGCAAGTTTACATTGGAGATTACTCCCATATCTTCGGCTTTTTTGAGGATGGCCATGAGGAAGCTTGGTGTGCCGATGTATCCCGTAACACCGAGACTTTTCAGGATGTCCGCCTGCGCTTCGGTGTTTCCAACGCCTGTTGGGATGACCACAGCGCCGAGTTCTGTCATGCCTTCCTCGAACATGTGACCAGCGGGTGTCAAATGATATGCGAAGGTGTTGATCACGATGTCCCCTGAACGGAAGCCTACCGAATAGAGTGCGGTTTTCCACCTCCAGTAATCGTTGACCTTTCCGACAGGATCATAGATGGGGCCGGGTGATTGATGAATTCGCGCCAGATCGGATATTGGGACAGTCAGAAAACCACCGAAAGGAGGTTGAGCCTTCTGGGCTTCTGAAAGGTCCTTTTTCTTTGTTATCGGGAGCTTTTTGAGGTCTTCAATCGTCCTTATGGAATCGGGCGCCAGTCCCCGTGATTCCATGGACGCCCTCAGTGGAGTCCCTGCGCTGTATGCGTGCGCCACTACTTCACTCAAAAACTTTTCCTGATACTGTCGCCTCTGGTCAGCGGTAAACGTCTCCTGCGCATGCAGGATGCCAGAGTTTCTGTCAATTTGACTCATTCATCGCCTCCATCCATGAACTTTGAGAGAAAATGCGTCAGACATTTTTCTCATTTGTTAGCGCATCGGGTAAACTTTAACACTATAGCTTTTCATTCACATAATGAATTATGGGGTAGACGCAAACCAGGGTAGGTCGATTGATATCGAATGAGCCTGTTATGGCGCCATATTTTTCATGATCAGGAATTTTACATGAGACATTTATCCATTGTGCGCTCCGGTTTCTATTGAAACACAGGCGGTATGGCAATAGCTGTTGACACTTCAGGAGAGCTATCATATCATATTTGAAAGGCATTTGATGTTTAGCCTTCCCGATTTTCCCATTTTCTTGTAATAGTATTTTTATCTTGGAGTCAAATTTGGCCGAACAGGATTACTTTCAGCATAATGAACCATTCAGGTTGTCATGTCCAGTTGAAACAACATCATTGTGTATGATGTATTTTTTGGCGGGGGTCGCATACATTTGCGCGTATGGTTGATCTGTAACAAGAGACTGAAAAATAGTGTTTTTTGGAGGGTTTTATGACGATAAGCAAGTGGATTCACATGGGCGTGGTATTGAGTCGCCAGGCCGAACAGTATCCTGACAAGCTTGGATGTCAGGACAAGAACCGGGACTTCACCTTCAAACAGTGGAATGAGCGTAGTTGCAGATTGGCCAACGGCCTGAATGGCATAGGATGTAAACACGGCGACAGGTTTGCGGTGATAGCGTTCAACCGAGTGGAGTGGATGGAGATATATGCTGGAAGCGCGAAGGGCGGACAGGTGAGTGTTCCGATAATGTTCAGGCTGGCCGGCCCGGAAATCGAATACATAGTGAATAACGCGGGCTGCAAGGCGTTCATCGTTGAAAAGCCCTTTGTAGAGATGATCAATGGTATCAGGGACCGGCTTCCTGTTCCCGCCGGGGGATATATTTACTTGGGAGAGCCCGGAGAGAAAGCGCCCGAGGGTTATGTGGAATATGAGTCATGGCTGGCGGCGTCTTCACAGGCAGAGCCTGATGTTATGGTTGACGCTGAGGATCCGTGGACATTCATGTATACGTCGGGAACCACAGGCAAACCCAAGGGCGTAGTGAGAACGCATGAATCATTTCTGGCAATGTATTATCTTGATGTCGCCAACATGGGATTGAGACCGACAGATAAGGCGCTGATGGTAATGCCGATGTGCCATGTAAATTCAATCTTCTACTCATTTCCTTATACTATGGTTTCCGCAGGCGTCTGTGTCTATAACGAATCCAGTTTCAATCCGGAAGATTTTCTGTCTACGGTTCAAAAGTACGGAGTCACGTTTACATCCCTGGTTCCGACTCATTACATAATGATTCTGTCGATGCCTGATTCGATAAAGAAAAACTACAATGTATCGAGTGTGCGTCAGTTACTTATTTCTTCAGCGCCGGCGCGAAAGGAAACCAAGGTCGCAATCCTTGACTTTTTCAGGAACGCCGAATTATGGGAGGCCTATGGATCAACCGAGGCCGGTCTGGTTACATTGTGCAGACCGGAAGACCAGTTGAGAAAACTCGGAACCATTGGGCGGGAAATATTCGGAATAGACCGGATAAAGGTGCTGGATGAGGAAGGCGTCGAAGTCCCGGATGGAGAAGTTGGTGAACTCTATGCCCGAACCCCGATGATCTTCAAGGAATACTGGGGTTTGCCCGAGAAAAGCAAGGAAGTTTTTCAGGGTGAGTGGTTTACCGCGGGCGATATGTGCTACAGGGATCCTGAAGGTTTTTACGTGCTGGTTGACCGCAAGGCAAACATGATCATAACAGGCGGAGAGAATGTTTTCCCGTCTGAAGTTGAAAACGCGCTGGCCTCGCATCCCAAAGTCAAGGACGTCGCTGTAATTGGAACCCCTCACGAGAAGTGGGGAGAATCCATTCACGCTTTCGTAATTTTGAAAGACCCTGAAGACGCTTCTGATGGACTCAAGGAAGAAATAAAGAGGTTCACCAGAACCAAGATAGCGGCGTATAAGGTTCCCAAGACACTCGATTTCATAGCGGATGATGACATGCCGCGCACCGGCACCGGAAAAATCCTCCACAGGGTATTGCGTGAACAGTTCGGAAAATGGAGTGACAACCGGTAATTCCGGCAATCGATCGTCTTGCGTTACACTGAAGATCGGCTTCAATTTAAAGAAACCCGCTTTTGGTATTTTACCAGGAGCGGGTTTTTTAGCGGGATTGTTTTTGTTCAGTGAATGTGTTATTCCCCCATTGGCGTTGAATGAACCGAACCCTTTCGGTCATGAAAATGGTACGGAGCCGAATGGTTATGCAAAAAAACCTGTTGTTGATATTGGTTGCAATTTCAGTTTTTGCGAGCGCCCCTGCGACCGGTCAATCGATAAATAGCGCTCCTCGATCGAATCCCGAGCAGTGGCGTAGTCATCAGATGAATCAACCGACTCCGTCGGCTAACGAAAAAGACGTCCTTTCGGATGACAGACTTGAGGAAATAAGGCAGTTATATATGGAAGCAAACCGGGAGGCGCAGACAGGACAGTCGTCGGAAAACCGCAACGCCCCCGCACTGAACCATCAGATGAAGTGAAGGCTTGGTTCGGCGCGAAGCCTCACGGCTTTGATCCAATAATGACGACCCACCTGAATATTACATTGTCCGAAGACATGTTTGCAAACAACGCTGACACACGATTCAGCCTTTCCTGATAATCAAACGCGGGAAACAGACCTGCCGACATTGCGGGTATGGAAAAGAAATCTTTTACGACATCCCTGGGTAGATCAAAGTTATGTTCAACGACCTTGATTGACCCCAGGATAGATTTGATGAAGGCCTCGAGATCGGACAAGGATACTGGTTTTTTGAGGCTAACCCCCAAGCCTAGCTGTTGATCCGCTTCAACGAGCAGGTTATTACCGGTTTCTCCGTAAACGCCATCCATAAATGTAATGCCGATTTTCCCGCCGGGTTCAAGCAGGCTGCAAGCCTGACGCAGACTCTCCCTGAAATCCGGGATAAGAAAAATGGAAGCGCTATAAATTATCGTGTCAAAACGGCGCCTTAAACAGGAACCTAATGCAGAGGCGTCGCCCTCTATGAAGTCAATCCTGTCGTTGGGACAACATTTCATTCTAGCCTTTTCCAGCATTGCCGGGGAATTATCGAGTCCACAGACGCGTGCTTGCGGACAGGCCTGGAGGAGCTGGATTGAGCTGGCGCCGGTTCCACAGCCCACGTCGAGGATGTTGCGAGGATTTTCCCTATCCATGGTTTCTAGCAATATGGCGTTAAGATTCCTGAAGAAACCATGTCTTGACTCGAAATCGTCATATTGAACCGGGCTGGCTTCAAAATTCCGTCTGACAGCGTCCCTGATTTTCCCAATTTTTTCCGCATCCATTATGTGTCCTGAGATGTAAGTTAGTTAATCAACCTTATAGAGGGCAATCTCGTTAGGCAGAACGATGAGTCTTTCAAGTTTTCGTTTGTAGCTGGATTCGCTATGGTCGTCTCCGTGCTTCCATGTTCTGAGTAAGTCCTTGGCCTGTTTTTTGTCTATGCCGAGGATTTCCCTGAGCTGTCCCATTGTAATGCATTCTTTCTCATAAACATATCGGGCCAGAAGATCCAGCGGTGTTTGCCTGAGAGTATCGATCGGAATGTTGATTCCGACCCCTGCGAGGTGGCCTCTGAGGGCCTGGTACGGATCCTGTTGAACTTTGGGGGAATCTTTTTTTTCACCGGTATCCTGGTCCTGCGACTTGTCGTCCTTGAAATAACTCGCTGAGCCCTGAATAAAGTCATGTCTTATCGGAGAAAAAACATCCATGACCACGCAGCCATCTGGACCAGCTTTTGCGCTGTGAGGCTGTGAAGACGGAATGACGATAACATCTCCAAATTTAAGCGGGACATCATCATTCTCGGGGAAGGACAATGTCAGTTCTCCCTTTTGAACCATAGTCATTTGTTCGGACACATGATCATGAGTGGGAACTGTGGCGTTTGGAGCAAGTTCTATCAGAACCGCCATCACATTCTCTCCCCAGATCATTTTACGCGAGATGTTCTCATTGAGCTGTTCTGCCTTGATGTTTTTCCACGAAGTCAATTTCACGTGACTATCTCCAGTAAATTTTATTGTAAAAAGTTATTTTTAGTTATTTCTGGCTTTTTTTGAGAAACATCCAGAATTGCGACTTTGGAATTTTTTAGTTCCAACCATTTGTTACAGTGGTGACAGTCGATTCTGATTCCGTCTTTATTAACGGTTTTCGTGACATTCCTCCGACAGTCGTCGCACCAGACGTCGGCAGTTTCGAGGGCATCGAGGGCATAGGCTTCCCATATCTGTCCACTCGCCCTTTCAATCTGTATGAGTTTTTTTACGGCGAGGACCATACTTGCCGCGTCACTGGCCCCGAACCGGTCGAGAGCGCATACATTTTCAACCGTTTCAACCAGTTTCCTGTATTCCTTGCTCGATTTGTCAGGTTTTACGATACCTTGAACATTTTTGCCGGTAGCGGTCCTGGGCCTCGATCGAAACTTGAGAAAGGATGGCATCTTATCCGGATAATTCCGGGCATACCAGATAAAAAATACTAATAGCCAGAACGCTACGCCGATTAATATTTCAAGCAAGATGTCCCAATGCCTCCGTAAGTTGGGTTGAGAGAACCTGAGTGTGGATGTCAGGACGGCGCCATAGCCCTAAGTTCATCTATTACCTGTCTGAATCGAATATGTGTTTCTTCGATAGAACCGGAGTTGTCTATCACCATGTGGGCTTTGTCTTTTTTGTCCTCGATAGACCATTGGGAATTCAGTCTGGCCTGAGCCTCTTCAGCAGAGAGTCCGTTTCTTTGAACAAGTCTTTCTGCCTGAAGGTCCCTGCTCACATAAACTACCAGTATCACGTCCACGGCCTTGTCCCATTCCGCTTCGAACAGTAAAGGGACATCTATCACAACTATCGGGTGGCCCTGACTGACATAGTAATCAAGCAATTCCTGTTTTTTTAGGGCAACAGCGGGGTGAATAATTCGCTCCAGTTGCTTTTTCAGGAGGGGATTTCCGAAGACGCGTGACCCTAATTTCAAACGGTCCAACTCTCCATACTGATCAAAGACCTCGTCGCCGAATACTTCCCTGATTTCGCGAAGGGCCGGCGACCCTGTTTTGACAGCATCGTGAGCAAGTTCATCCGCGCATATTACAGGAATCCCAAGTTCTCTAAACATTGCGCTAACTGTCGTCTTTCCTGACGCGATCCCACCTGTCAGTCCGACCGTAATCAAAATTGGTTCACCTCTGGATTATCGTTCCGGGCAATCAGTCCTTTTTCTTGATCTCTTCCCATGCGGCCTCGACAGCCCTGTCAATTTTCTTGCCGGTCTTCTGCATGGTTTCCCAAAACACTCCCCATTGATCCTTAAACACCCTGGCCATTTGTTCCGTATGCTTTTGAGCTTCCTTGACCTGATCCTCGCCTACTCTTCCGATCGCAGTCCATTGCTTGTCAAGGACTTCTTTCGTCTGGTTTACGCAAAGGTCGAAGGTTTCCTTGCTAATATTGCCAATTTCCTTGAGGCGTGTTTTGAGGTCGGAGAGGAAGCTGTCCCAGTCGAGATCCTTTTCCTTGTCAAGGAGCTCCCATGACTGCTTTATCTTCTCGGATGCCCTTTCAATATCGCCAACCGCCATTTTTCCCGATTGTTTCATCGTCTTGGACGCCTGGTCCACGGCTGCAAAAAACTCTTCACGCGAAGCGCCCCAACTCCTTCGCAGGAATGCGCGGGCCTCCCCAAGCATAAATACCCCTATGGTACCGAGATTTTCCATTAATTCTACGACCGATTCTTTAATGTCAGGGCCTTTTTTTTCCATGTTCCCTCCTAGCCTTAAATGATCGCAGGACATCAATCCTATCCGGGCAGGGACAGTTTACATCATGTTCATTCCCGGCTCAATACATCAATACATTACCCGTCTTGAAGTGACAGTTTAATTCTGGCATTGTTTACATATCTAGTGACAAAATCAAAAATATTATTATAATAAAGCCGCTTCTCAAATATGGTCAAAACTACCGGATAAGACGGAATTAATTTTAGTCTTGGTTATTTTAAAGTTAGAGAATGAGAGAAAGTGATGTAATGGTTTCAAAAAAGCCTCTGTTTAAAGTGGTCGATAGTGTGGATTCGTCAGTCCGGCTTGAGGACTTGCCTCACCTCGAAATCCTGCCGGAGAAGGTTCCTGATTCAAAAGAATTGGGGGCGACGCAAAGAGTTCAGGTGAAACCGGAAGAAACGCCAGGATTCGCTGCGCCCGTAAGGACAGTCGCACAAGGTAAAATTAAGGAGCCTGTTCTAAAAGGGCTTTCCTTGATGATTAGCCAGGAAGGATCGGGATTTCGTGGCTATCCCCCCCTTCCCGTATTGTCTGTGGGACTTTTCCTGTTGGTAGTCATGTTCCTCGGTGACTAAATCAAGCAGGCCAATTGTCACTATTGGTGATGGTCCCGTTTGATCCGGGACTTTCTCCCCAGCCTTGACTTCTTTACTGGATATTGATAAAAGTTTGAGATGACATAGTTCTGTGCAGCATCTAATACAAAGAATGAACTTTTCAGAATTTGAGATGGACGGGCGCTGGTTATTGACCTAAATGTCCAATTTTGTCGTTTTGAGTCTGTTAGACTCATCCGGGCGAATCTGATTTTCGCCATACAGCCAGAGAGTATATTGAAGAGAACAAGTCAGGAGGTTTTTCCTAGTGAAAGTTTTGGTATCGGATAACCTGTCCGAGTTGGGTGTCCAGATTTTCAGGGACGCCCCGGGAATCGAGGTGGATGTCAAAGTTGGACTAAGCCCGGATGAACTCAAACAGATCATTCCGGAATACGACGCCCTCGCAATTAGAGGAGCGACCAAGGTAACAGCCGATGTGATTGAGGTGGCTACCAACCTTAAAGTAGTAGGGCGCGCCGGCACCGGTCTTGACAACGTTGATATTAAAGCGGCCTCCAAGAGGGGCATAGTAGTAATGAACACTCCGGGTGGAAACACGGTAACTACCGCTGAGCACACCCTCTCCATGATGATGGCTCTGGTCAGGAACATTCCCCAGGCATGCGCTTCAATGAAGGAAGGCAAATGGGACAAGAAGAAATTCTCCGGGGCTGAAATCTTCAATAAGACTCTTGGTATAGTGGGGCTTGGCAAAATAGGGTCCGTGGTGGCCGATAGAGCTATGGGGCTGGGCATGAGCGTAATCGCTTACGACCCGTTTCTGTCGGAAGACCAGGCCAGGCAGATGGGCATCAAACTTGGCACAGTTGATGATGTTTTCAAGGAATCGGACATCATTACGCTGCATGTTCCTTTGACCAATGACACTCGAGGCATCATTAACGCCAAGAATATCGCCAAGATGAAGAAAGGCGTCAGGATAGTCAACTGTTCGAGAGGCCCGGTAGTGAATGAAGACGATCTTGCGGACGCCATAGAATCGGGCAAGGTAGCTGGAGCGGCTCTAGATGTTTTCAATACGGAGCCTCCCGGGTTAACCCGGCTGGTGATGTCCGAGAAAGTTATCTGCACACCTCACCTAGGAGCTTCTACGAGAGAGGCTCAGGACAACGTCGCTGTAGCGGTCGCTTCGCAGATCAGAGACTTTCTGCTGACCGGCACCATAAGGAATGCGGTGAACGCTCCGGCAGTATCGGGCGAGGCGCTTGAAACCCTCAAGCCTTATCTCGAGCTGGCCCAGAGAATGGGGCTGTTCCTTGGAAACATGATACAGACCGGGATCAAGAGCGTCGTGGCCCAGTATTCCGGTGAGATACTCGGGATGGAGCTAAAGCCTATCACTACTACTTTCCTTACAGGATTGTTAACGCCCATAATGATGGATGACGTGAACCTGGTCAACGCTCCCATGGTTGCCGAAGAGCGTGGAATAACCGTTTCAGAAACCAAGATGAGCCGTTCGGAGAGTTTTACTTCCATGGTTCGTTTCACCGTCGTGACAGAGAACAGGGAACATGATGTTGAGGGCACCCTCTTTGGAAAGTCGAATCCGAGGATGGTTAGATACGGTCACTTCAGGGGCGAATTTGATTTGTCAGGCGAACTCATTCTTCTCCATGCGTATGATAAACCGAGATTGATTGGTTCGGTTGGTTTGACTCTGGGTGACAGGGGCATAAACATTTCACACTTCCAGTTCGCTCGGGAAGAGGCCGGTGGACAGGCGCTTGTATTTCTGAACACTGACACCAAGGCTGATGAGGCGGCTCTGGACGCGTTGAGAGCGCTACCCAATGTCATCGGGGTCAGGACACTGACCATATAGCGGGCTGAAAAGCCCTGAATCAAGGCAAGCGGTATTTTCCCAATACGGCGTCTTTCCGTGAGAGGTTAGACGCCACAACCTTCTTGTTGTATCTGGTTCATTACTATGCTCAATATTAAAGATCTTTCAGGACCGGCTTTGCCCAAGCAGGACAATTATGAGCGCGCGCTGAAATTGGGTCTTGAAGCTTTTTCTCGTAAGGACCCTGGCCGGGTGGCTGAAAAAGCCGGGGCTGAACTGGTGGAACGAAAGCTGATTTTACCCCATCTCGACCGACACATCGTCCTGGACCTGAACACCCAAGAATTCACGATACGGGAGACCGGCGAGGAGGCCCAGATATGGCTCAATATCCTCGCAATCCATTATCTTAACAACGCCGATGGAAGACAACCACTAGGGAAGCTCAAGCATTTCAGGGAATTTAAGGAAGGCAGTTTTTATGAGCCAGCCTTTAACCGGCGCACGAGAGACATTTTGATCGCTGTTTTTGGCGATGATCCAGCCCCAATGATAGAGGCCGGAAAAAAACTTGCCGGAAAAATCATAGGTTCCGCCGATGCCGCAGTTGAACTAAACTACTTTCCGATGCTTCCAATAACATGTCTTGTATGGCGAGGTGATGAGGAATTTCCAGCGGAGGCAAGCGTGCTTTTTGACGAGACCGCTGAGCTTTTTTTCAGCGCCGAGGACATGGCGGTAGCCGGACAGATGGCTGTTCTGGAATTGATGAAGCACGCCAGGCGATAGTATTGACAAGCAATTGCTTTATGGGCCGAAGTTGTAAAGGTTTCTAGTGACTGAATGACAATGTGAGGCTAAGGAAATGAAAATAGCGGTATCAGGCAAGGGTGGCGTTGGGAAGACTACGTTGAGCAGCCTTCTGGCTCGTTATTGGGCGAGGAAGGGCTACAGGGTGCTTGCGGTGGATGCCGACCCGGACGCCAATCTGGGCTCCGCACTGGGCATTGACACCTCAGATATAGTCCCAATAGCTAAAATGGAAGATCTCATCTACGAAAGAACCGAAAGTAAAAAGGGAACTGTTGGAGGTTTTTTCAAGATGAATCCCAAGGTGGATGATCTTCCGGAAGCTCTGGGCAAGGAGAGAGACGGTGTTCGTCTTTTGGTGATGGGGACGGTAAAGAAAGGTGGAGGCGGTTGTATATGCCCTGAGAGTGTTCTTCTCAAGGCGTTGGTTTCTCACCTTGTTCTTTATGAAAAAGACCTTGTGATAATGGATATGGAAGCGGGGATAGAACACTTGGGCAGGGGAACGGCCCAAGGTGTGGACAGGCTTGTCATAGTAGTGGAGCCGGGGCAGAGAAGTATAGAAACCGCGGCCAAGGTGCGCCAGCTCACCAGCGATATAGGCTTGCACAAAGTTGTAGCTGTGGGCAGCAAGATACGCAACAGCCAGCAGGAGGAGTTTCTTGTTAACAGCCTTGCCGGCATACCACTAATCGGGGTGTTGCCATTCTCCGAGGAAATAGCGGCTGCGGACCTTGAAAACCGACCACCATCGCTTGATGATCCGGTAATTTACAGGGCCATCTCTCAAATAGCGGAGAAGCTGGAAGGTTAAACCGAATAATGAAGTTGATCTGCTTCCGGATCAATTTTTTTTGCACTTTTTAGAACACTTACCTTTTTTGCTGTCCATGACTGTTTTTTAGGCCTGAGTAATGGGGGCGCACAAAATACACATGTATGCTTGAGCGCCGGTTTTCGTTTGTGCAACTACTTGCAATAAAACAATTCTTCCAAGGAGGACCGTATGTCAGCCAAAATCATCAGTGGAAATGAAGTATCCCAGATTCTTAAAGACGAGATGAAGGAAGAGGTGGTAAAGCTTAAAGCTCAAGGGCTTGAGCCATGCCTGGCGGTTATTCTGGTGGGTGAAGACCCAGCTTCCAAGGTTTATGTTCTGAACAAGAAGAAGGCCTGCGAGTATATCGGCATTAAATCGCTTGAAACCCGTCTTCCCGCTTCAACAACCACTGAAGAGCTCCTGGCAGTAATCGATGGCTATAACAAGGACAAGACAGTCCATGGCATTCTTTGCCAGTTGCCATTGCCGAAACATATTCCTGAAACCAAGATTTTGCGCTCCATTCTCCCCGAAAAGGATGTGGACTGCTTCCATCCATTCAACGTAGGTCTGATCAGCATCGGAGAAGTCAGGTTCCTGCCATGCACTCCTGCGGGCGTTATCGAACTGATCAAACGCGGTGGTTTTGAGACCGCCGGCAAGGACGTTATCATCCTTGGCAGGAGCAATATAGTAGGCCGACCGCTGTCCAACATGCTTGATCAGCGCGACATGAACGCCACGGTCACAATGTGCCACACCAGGACCAAGAACCTTAAGGAAAGATGCAGAGAGGCCGACATTATTATTGCCGCCATTGGCAAGCCGGAATACCTCAAGGGTGACATGGTTCGTGAGGGAGCGGTGGTCATCGATGTGGGCATAAACCGAATAGACGCTCCGGGTACAGAAAAAGGATTCAAGCTTGTTGGTGACGTGGCTTATGATGAGGTGAAGGAAAAAGCTGCGGCTATCACGCCGGTTCCTGGTGGCGTAGGCCCCATGACTATCGCCATGTTGATGAAAAACACGCTGACTGCGGCTAAAGAGACAATGAAACAGTAGTTGTTCGTTAGTGAGGGTCTCGGCGCTACGCAGTCCGAGGCCCTTTCCCAATATTCATGCCGGACTGTCGCTTGACGTTGACAATACCTGTTTTGATTTTTCTATGTCTTTCCTGATCTGATCCTTGAGTTCCTCTACACCGTTAAATGTCATTTCCGGCCTGATGCGATCGACCATGTGGATTTCAATGCCCTGTCCATAGATTTCCTGATCGAAATCAAATATATGCGTTTCGTAGGAAACTTTGCGATCCTTGAAGGTGGGATTCCATCCAATATTCATTACAGCGGGTCTGAGAGTCGCGTTATCATTCTCCAGTGAGGCGTAAACTGCATAAACCCCGTCAGGAGGACGCAGCTTCGGATCAGGTTTGATGTTGGCCGTGGGAAAACCCAGTTTTTTGCCCCGATGGTGACCGTGGATGACCTTACCCCTGATCCTGAAATGTCGCCCCAGCAATTCGTTTGCCTTGCGGACTTCACCCGAGAGAAGGAGGTTCCTTATTCCGCTGGATGATACAACCACACCATCGACCTTGACCGAAGGCACCACGTGGACGGTAAACCCTAAATCATGTCCGGTCTTTTTCAGCATCGATGCTGTCCCTGCCCGGCCCTTTCCAAAACGGTAGTTTTCTCCCACAAACAGACTTCGCACACCCAGCTCTTCTACCAGCGTATTCTCAACAAACTGCTCCGGTGTCTGACTGGCATATTCGGGGGTGAACTCCGCGAGAATCAAAACATCAATACCGAGATCTTCCAGGATTTTTTCCCGCTCGGCCTCCGTATTAATCCTTGGAACATCCTGAACCTTGTTTAATACAACCCTGGGATGTGGATCAAAGGTGTATACAACCGCTTCTTTTCCTCGATCATGAGCCGATTTAACCGTTCTGGATATGATTTCCCTATGGCCGAGATGAACACCATCGAAATTACCAATAGCCACAGACGGGGAAGAAAACTTTTGGTATATTTTTTCACGAACTTTTAATATTTCCATTCACTCACAAGACGCTTCACGCCACCCTTCCATAAAAAACAGGATTCAAACAGCTCCAAAGGCATGATAAACTGGGTCGTTTCAAGCCAAGAGTCTGATCATCATGTCAAACTCTGATCCGGAGCAGCGGATGTTTGGTCGCCTGCAGCGGCAGTTTCAGCGGCTTCAATCTTTTTTTTCAGACCTTCGATTTCAGCATTTTTTTCTGCAAGCTCTCTCTTGTTATCCTGGTTTTCCTTCTCGAGAGACTGGATTTTATCGGTAAGGCGCTTGACTTCCCCGAGATGCCCCTGATCCGTCTTGATCATTCTGCGTCTTTCACCGATCCATTTTAGTTGTGTGATGAAATCGCCCAATGCGGCGATGATGATTCCCAACGAGACGCAAAATGTCACGAGTTCCCAAAAGGCAACCTTGATCGGTTCTTTCAATCCGAAATAATCTATGTTCAGTTCAATATCCTTGTTTTTCATGAACAGTGATATCACAAGGATAACGAAGGCCAGTTCAATCAGCCTCTTAATTAATCTCATGACTACTCCTTTTCTGACAAATCACCAAATAACCGTATGAATGCTTCACCCAGTTTTTGACGGGTTTCCCGGAGGTGTTGCGGTATAACCCGGATGTCGGCCAGCACGGGCATGATGTTGGTATCGCCGTTCCATCTGGGCACAACGTGATAGTGAACGTGTTCGGCTATTCCGGCTCCCGCCACAACACCGAGGTTGATCCCTATGTTGAACCCGTCAGGATTCATCACCTTCCTCAAAACCTCTATTGATCGCGTGACTTCCTGAACCAGCAGGCTATTCTCTTCAGGAGTCAGAAGACAGATGTCCGACACGTGCCTGTAAGGAACAACAAGAACATGTCCGTTATTATAAGGGAATTTGTTCATTATGGTGTACGCGCCATCAGCCCTGTGAACTATAAGATTTTCTTCATCTTCCGAGCTTGCGGGCTTGACGCAAAAAATACAGCCGGGTTCTTTTTCTTTCCCAAGGATATAGTCTATTCTCCAGGGCGCCCAGATATAATCCATGAATCATTCCATTATGCCAGATGTTTCGTGATACGCGTCACCAACGTTGTCCCCAGCCACAACGAACAAACCATAATAATCTTTTGCAACGCTAAACATCAAGTTCTATGAACCTTGCGCTCACGGAATCCCCATCTATTTCGAGAAGTCCGACGGTTCTTCCACGGGGAAAAACATTTCTGGATGCCGAACCGGGATTGAACATCCTTGTGCCATTGACCTCACCCCAAAATGGCATGTGCGAATGTCCATAGACAATAATATCCGGAGATTCAGTCAGGAACTTCTCAATTATGCGTTGGACGAGGCCTTCTTTTGATCCCCAGCCGTGAATGAGTCCTATCCTTAGATCACCAGCGGAGACAACCCTCGTTTGGGGGGCCATGTCATAAACATCATAATCATCCATATTCCCGCATACCGCCAGAACACCACGTTCGTCCAGCCGTTCAAGGACACTCCGGGTAACTATATCACCGGCATGGAGGATCATATCGGCGTCTGAAAAAAGATCATCCAGTATATAGTCAAGGTTACTGTCCGGGGAACGCAAATGTGTATCTGATAAAATACCTATCTTCATCGAAATACCTACTTTCGGCCACGCCAATTTACGAGCCAGAGCCGTTGAGGCATTTTACGTTCAGACTTCCACCAAAAACCACCTGCGAACCTGATACTATGATGACGCCTCCAACATCCGAATACGCTTCCGCTCTGTTCAGAGCCGATTTAAGTGACTCGCCCGAATTGAGTCGTACTCCAAGGTCCCTCGCAAACGAGGAAGCCCATCCTGCAGACCTCGACAATACTGTTACCGCCTGAATTCCCTTGCCCGGAACATGTGTCGAAATTCCAAAAATATTCTTTCCACCCGGCAATTGCAATGTCAGTTTTTCGTGGAGGGGAGAGCCCTTCGCGTAAATATGAACTTCCAGAGGTGTGGCAGACCTTACAAATGTGTCGCCACCACTGGATACTATCAGTGTTGGGGAATGTTGCAGCAGATCTCTGCCCACAAAGTCCGCCATTGCGCCGCTCATACACACCATCGGCGGAATTCCGGTGTTACGGCAGGCAAGATCACAGTATCTGACTATTTCCGGAGCAGACGAGTATATCTGGATAGGCGACTGAGTGTCCCGAAAGGCCGGATGCTGCCTCAGGTATTCTTCTATCTGATACCTGTACCTGAATACCGACTCCTTGGCTTTGGCTGTCAAATCAGACATCGCCTGAATGTATATGCTGGTGTCACGCACTCCAACTTCAAAAGTCACGGACTGGTTAACAGGTATCCTGTTTCTACATTTCCTGGTTTCATAAATGTCCTGGGTAGCAGTCATTGGCCTTCCTAGTTTAACGGTTAAGGCTAAGGGTTGTTCTCGCCGGGTCAACCTGTCCGGGCATGTCCTGATCAACTTCTGTCCTCAGGAACAATTTTATCAGGTATTGTGAATTTTTAGCGTGGTCAGGGAAACGACTCCGTTCGAAATTGGAACGAATTATTAATAAGGTATCATTTAGTGTCAAGGATAATTTCCTAGAGACCTTTGCTTAGGGGCGGAATTGTCCCGAAACCGAATCACGGACAATTTCGGTGGGGGTACTGAATTGTATTTTACAAACAATTTTGGTAAAAGATAAAAATGATTTTGAATGTGTCACCTGGTTTATTCCATTGGATGTGGTGATGAACGAATAAATTTAGTTCTTCTCCTGACGCCGGGAAATTATTGAATCTCGTAACATATCTCACGTTATTTCTATATCATGAGGTTTGAGGTGAAAGTATTCAAATCCATTTTCATACTTTTCGAATGGATGTTTTTGGCGCTAATAGTGGTTGAGCTGCTAAGTTTTACGATTATCACGGTTAGTAATTACGTTTTGTACGGAGAAGCAAGAGAGGGAAGTCGCGCTTTTTACGATCCTTACACCCTCTTTCTACAGAATCCGGCCATCAGGCCTACGATAGGGTCGAAATCATCGACTGACACATCAGACAGTTATGTCATATGGATATTTGGTGGATCAACCATTCGTGGCGCCACAAATCATGATGACAGGACAATTCCGAGCTTTCTGGCTCAAACAATGAACAATGATAGGACCGACAGGAAGTGTTCGGTTGTAAACTTTGGAATTAATTCCTTCAATTCGTTGTTGGAATCTAAGTATTTGCAAAAGGCGTTAATTGAGATCAGGCCATTGCCGGACCTGGTAATTTTTTACGATGGGGCGAATGATATAAAATATTTCCTGGAACATCGGGATGTATACGGACATCATGGATACAGGAGAGTAAAGGCGCTGATTGAGAGCTATCACTTCAGTCTGTTCGGGTTGTTAAAACCTCTTAACGCCGCCTTGTATTCGTCTTTCACCAAGGAATTATATGACAAGATAAACCAGGTGTTTATTCCGGTGGAGCAGGAAAAGACCCTTATCAATGATCTTGTAGACGCTACCGAGAAGCGTTACGACTACGTTGACAAGCTGGTTAGCTGTTTTGGAGCAAAATTTCTCCTGATATACCAGCCAATGGTCTGGACGGAAAACTGCGCACCATCTCAATCCATACAGAGGACTGAACGAACACAGATAGTTGATTCCAGCAGGATGCATGTGATGAGGAGCAACTTCGCGGTACCTTATGAAGCTCTACTGGAACGGCTTAAGAACAAGCGCTATTTTGTGAGTTTCCGCGATGCCCTGTGCGACCGGGGACAGGCCGCTTATCAACCCGATGGAGTCCATTTAACGGATTACGGCAGAAAAACCGTTGCTGTAAAAATGGTTCAACTTATCGAATCCCTTTCATTAAAATAACCGCAGCTTTCAGATAATAAGGGACCGTCGTGACTGAGCGCCTGGCGACATTCTGGATGGGAATGCCGATGCTTTTGAGGAGAATTTGAAATTACTGATCTTTTCGTCGAATTTTATGGTAATGTCTCTATTTTCGCTAAGGGCGAAAAATCCAGGTTTAATGAAGAATGGGAGCCTGCCAGACTTGACGTCCCTTATCCAATTTACCTGACAGGCATTCACTTAACAAGCTGACATCTGTCGCTTGAGCAGGATATTGCTCTTGCTTTTCAAGGTGTTTTTAAGGCATGTTGCCCATATAAATGAAACGCTTGCAAGATTCGTGGTGGAGATCGTAGAACAGATTAACCTTCTACCCCTTAGAACATCCCTAGGAACACCAATCTGAATTCTAATGAAATTGTTAGGAGTTGTAATATGAGTTTTGGACAGTGGCGGAGACTCATTCCTCTCTGCCTTGCAGGAATGCGATACATGACCGTCAGAAAGTTGTTTAATTTTATCAGATGTGAAATGGAATGTTTTTGGCGCATGGAGAAGCTAGAATCCAGACCATATTCGGCAATTATTGAACCGACTAACATATGTAATCTTCAATGTCCATATTGTCCAACTGGGGCAGGTCGGGACAGTGGTCGGAAAAAGACTATGATTGATGTTTCTCTTGTGGAGTCATTTATTGAGCAAAACGCCCCTTATCTCATTAGCGTCAACTTCTACAACTGGGGAGAACCCTTACTACACCCCAAAATTCATGAAATTGTACGAATCTGCCACGATCACAAAGTGTTCACGTCTCTTTCCACTAATCTGAACATTCGCAACCTGGACATCCTTGACAAGGTTTGCAGGGCAGGTCTTGATCATATGGTAGTTAGCTGTAGCGGAGCCACACAGGATGTTTACGAAATTTATCATAGGGACGCCAAAATGGACACTCTTTTGGCTGGACTAAAATATTTGAAAGAATATAAAAAACGCAACCAAGCCAAGGTTCCCATAGTAGAGCTTCACTACATTCTTTTCAAGCACAACCTTCATCAACTGGATGCTGCGAGCGACCTGGCCAGGGAATACGGCGTTACTGCGTTTAGAGTTATGGATGGCACAGGACCAGAGGAGGCGGCAATAGGCAAACGAGATGACCCCAAATACATTCTGGCCGATGTCAATCATTGTCACCAACTATGGCACCTGGTCGTATTGAATGCAGACGGCGGAATCACACCATGTTATTATCTTTATTATAAGACAGATGATTTTGGAGATTTTTCCGTTAGTGACATGAGTCAGTTAAGAAACGACCGTTCATATCTGATGGCACGTCAGCTTTTTTCTCCTAAATCGGCAGGGAATTTGCCTCCTGACCTTTCTCATCCCTGCCTAAAATGTGAAAAAGTGCATAACCAGAAGCATCTTCTGGAATATTTGAAGAAAAATGAAAACGCCACACAGGCTCATCGCACTGGAGGCCCTTAATCCAGGGGTGGCCGCGTTTTCATAGCCTTCCGGAATTATGAACATTATAATCCGCTTAAAGGCGTGTCTCTAAATTTTATCATCTATTTCAAAGAACTTATCGGGATGCCGGTGGTATTGAAGGGAATGCGAAATTCCTGCCCCTTCCATCGACTTTTATGGTAATATTGTATTTTTGGTGTGCTTCGTTTAAGGATTGATAAATGAAAATACTGCTGATTCATCCAAATTATCCACAAACTTTCTGGTCTTTCAACAAGGTTCTTGAAATGACTGGCAAGAAGGCGCTGGTTCCACCATTGGGATTGATAACCCTGGCGGCCTTGTTTCCGGCGGGTTGGGAAACCCGGCTTGTAGATATGGTTTTTCAGCAGGTATCTGATAGTGTTTGGGACGAAACCGATGTGGTCATGATTTCAGGCATGGGTATCCAGCATAAGGGTATCCTTGAGGTTATTACCGAGGCCAAGAAACGTGGCAAATTCGTTGTGGTTGGAGGAGCTTCCGTTTTTCACTTCCCTCAGGATGCTCTGGACAGGGGAGCTGATATAGTGGTGGTTGGCGAGGCTGAAGTCACGATTGACGCTTTGGTGAAAGCGGTTAAAGAGCGACAAAGCGGTTTGATCATATCCTCTTCAGAAAAAGCCGACATGAGTAAGAGCCCTATTCCACGATTTGAACTTCTTGAAATGGACAAGTATGTTGATATGGCGATTCAGTTTTCGAGGGGATGCCCGTTTCAATGCGAGTTTTGTGATGTAACCCTCATGCTTGGGCGAAAGGTTCGCACAAAGAGTCCTGCTCAGGTCATAGCGGAATTGTCGAGATTGTATGAACTCGGGTGGCGCAGACTGGTTTTCTTTGTTGATGACAATTTCATCGGAAATGTTCGTCAAACCAAACTTCTGTTAAAGGAACTTGTGCCATGGATGGATTTGCGGGGAACGCCTTTCAATTTTTCCACTCAAGCCTCCGTAAACATGGCCAGTGATCCTGATCTACTGAAGAACATGTATAGGGCTGGGTTTTTCAGGGTATTCCTGGGGATTGAAACTCCCGATAAAGAAAGCCTCAAGGAGGCAAAAAAATATCAGAATACAGGGGTAGATCTGGTTTCAGCCTGCAGGAAAATATCGTCAGCCGGTTTTCAGGTAATAGCGGGTACCATTATTGGTTTTGACAGGGAAAAATCGGGCGCTGGTAAAAGACTTATTGAATTTGCCAACAAAACCAATATACCCGAAATATTTGCAACCCTGCTGCAAGCCGGCCCGGGAACAGATCTCTGGTTAAGACTGGAAAACCAGAACCGTCTCTTGTGTTCGGATTTTGATACGATTAGCAACCAGACGGCGCTTATCAACTTCGTTCCTACAAGACCGCTTGATGAGATAGTCAAAGAATTCGTAGACCTGTATCAAACCTTGTATGAGCCAAAGAACTATCTGAAAAGGGTCTTTGAGCATTATTCCAACATGAATCCGCCAGCGGTGCGAAAATCTTTCAAACCCCCATATCCTGCGGAACTCAAGGCGGCCCTCATCGCAATCTATAGAAATGGCTTTGTCTATGATTCACGCCTGCAATTCTGGTCATACCTCTGGAAGGCTCTGTGGCGTTTCCCCGATCGTTTGGACAGATTTATTACCGCACTGGTGGTTGCCGAACATTACTATGAATTTCGTCAGTCATTGATATCGAACCTGACGACGCAAATGGAAAAACTCTCTAACGAAGAACGGACACGTTTTTACGTTCAGGAAGAACCTGCGCCGAGCCTTACGGTATAAGGCTTACTTCCGGAGGTTTGGCGATTATTGCCGCCAATAAACCGTCTGTTGGAGGGAGCGGCCTATTCTTCGGATTCCTTTGAGCTCCCTGAGATTCCATCTGAAATAAGGGATTGCAAGTCATAAGCCCTGACTTGGCTTCGAGACCTCAAAAAGGCCAGCCAATCAGTCTTTTTGCGTTCAAGAGTGATTAGTCTTGGACCTTCCATCCCTGGTAATGTGTCTATGGTAAAGTCCGTTATCATCCCCTGAACCTTCGGAGTTGCCCATTTCTCTTCGAGAGCGTCACCCGTCCAGACTAGCCCCTTAATCCTTCCCTCTTCCAGCATCTTGGTTCGGCTAAGCATGCGCATCGTTTTTGAACTGTGGGATATTGCAAGAATTTCATAACGTGAATCCTTGTTGGTATCCAGAGACATGAGTCGGGGACGAACATAAGCGGTATCCACTGAGAGGTCCTTTTCAGTATCCTTGCTAATTTCGGGCCCCACCCAACGAAGAATGATGTCCGATCCTCCATAATATGACTTTGAAACATAAAGCCTTTTGCCTGAGGGCTCATATATCCGCAGGTGATCTTCACGGTCATAGGCTGCAATGAGAGGTTTTCTCTGACCTTCAAAATCACCTATGGTAAAACCAAAAATTGGTATCTTGAGTGGAACTCCAAAGCGATCTCCCTGAACCAGTTCGTTACCTTTATCTTCTATGTTGAAAACAGGCCCTTCATACATCCTGCTCATGCCTTTTCGTTGGCCGAGCAGAATGGGGCCTCTGGTTGGATAATTAATGACTCGCAGAAAATACGGGAAGTCCTGAGCTACAGGCGTCAGACTTCCACCCCGATACTCAAGGACAAAAGAGGCTATCGAACCCCTGTTTTGAGCGGAGACATATATCCTTGCCGGCCCCTGCTTACGGATCTTCGCCACATCAATAGATTTTATCTCCAGGTTACCCGAATTATACTCTGTCATCAGACTCATCTGGCCGGCGTTAAAACGATGGACGTATATATTGGACGGATCGGCCACCACTATGTCATTCTTGCCATCCCCATCCACATCCCCTACCCCTAGCCCAATCGCCAGTAAACTTAGCTCTTCACCCTTCCATACCTTTTCAGTTTCAGACGACTTTTTGGACGAATCCCGGGATGATTGGGCCACAATACCCGAGATTATTCTGCCATCCATCCCGCCAATTGGAGAATCGTGAGGTAACCCAGCCCTTGATTCACCATCGCTGGCGTTCCGGTAACTGTCACCAGAGGGAGTTCCGGATTCTCTGACCTGAGGGTGGTTCCCGGAAAGATCAACATCATGCGCTTGTGAAACCGTTATGCAGACTGGAGAGCACAAAACTGCAATTATAAGCGGCAAAAACTTAAGGTTGAAACAACAGCTTTTCATCGCGCCCTCCAAAAAACCTGCGCTGGAATTGTGTGAATCTTTTTCCGGAACAAGAGCGTACCTGATACATTAAATCCAGTTCCATCAACAATATAAGACAAAGAACTCAATAATTACAATCAATTTATTGAAACATATTTCAACCGACCATATTTATTGTGTTTTATTCATGGCGCCTGTTCCTGGGCTTTTGGCGCAGCGTACGGATTAGCATGGTATGTGTACAGTTCATGAATGCTCCTGTGAAACATTAGACAGCCATCAAACATTTTGGTTTGACCTGCACGAATTTTACGCCAATTCGAGCAATACGCTCCGCTTATATGGCTTGACCTTGGGGAATGGCCGTGTTAGCTCTCGTCAACAGGATTTGAAGTTTGCAGACATGAAATCCGATACTGTATCGAAGTGTTGATTGCGCCGATAGACAGGGTGAAATTGTGGCGCAGTCCTACGACTGGGCAGAAAAAACCGGGGTAGGGATTTTGAACGGATTCTCTTCATCAAGGCTGCCCTCAAGAGCGCTCACGGTAGTCATCATTATATTCATAGGGGGGTGGTTTGGCCTGACCGATGAAGCCAGGGCACAGAGTATGGCTTCATCCGGAAATGTGTCCGGGTGGATCACCGGGTTCTTGCCGGACATTGGTTTTCCAGCTTTGAGTCGTATGGAAATTACCCCGTATGGAAAATTTGGTTATCGAAAGGTCGGATGGTCTGCAAAATTGCCGGTTCCATTCCGGATAGAGTCAGGCGGATCAGTTGATTCGGTTGGAGATTACTACACACTTCGGTTAAGAGAAGTCGATTTATGGGTAGCTGAGCTTGGCATGGATGCTCAACTTGTCAAAGGAGTCACCGTATATTCCAAAATATCAGGCAACATCCTGCAGGGCATATTGAATGAATGGTTTCCTGAAAGCCGGACTGAGGCTGAACAGCTTCTCTGGCGCACGAGGAATTTTAGCTGGGTTGAACTGGAAGGCGGAATTATCAAGCCGATCATCTGGAATTTCAGCATGAAGGCCGGTTTGAGATATGATGACTTTAGGTTGGCGTTCAAGGATCCCTATGAAATAAATGCCTCCTCTGTTTCTGGAAATACCAGCGTTACTCTTAGGGCATATCAGGCGAACAGTTATATCTGGATTCCATATCTTGGGCTCGGATGGAATGGAAAAAGACTTAAGCTCTTTCTCACAGGAAGCCTGTTCGCCCCATCCCAAATCCGTCTGGAATCGAGGGTTAGCGCCCGAACCACATCGCCGGATGTTTTTTCGTGCTACACAACCTTTTCTTCTAGCGAGGCGGCGTCATACATTGAGATGAGTCTCGAATATTTCATGAACTGGATACCGGTAGTCAATCTGAGTTTCTGGGGAAAAAGCGGATGGGCGCAGGTCAGTGGAAAAGGCGACATTTCTTATAATTGCCTCCCCACACAAAATAATTCCACCAGAGTTATCGACGAATCCAGGATCACGTTCACACGTTACGACATATCCGCCGGCCTATCATTGAATGCAACATTCTGATTTAACGATATAAACCTAAATTTATAAGGCTTGCGTTCTTTTCCTGAAACCTTTCTGATTTCATGGCATCTGTAGGTATAGTCGTGGTAATGATCACGAAGAAAACCTCGATCAGGAGGCGTGTCATGAGTATAAGTTCAAGTCCATCAAGTGTAAGATATAGGTGCCAGATCGGTAATAGCTGTGAATTGTTCAGTTCACCCTTGGGAGTATCAGAATGTTATGAGCGTGGAGGCCATTTGGTAAGAAGCTGCAGTGAGAGCTCAGGCAGAGTTCCCGACCCGGGATTGAATCCCGATGAACCGGACAGATGACAGTTGCGATCAGATTTTAGATGAAAACAATTATTCCAGAATTCTAACGAATTTTAATGCGTTTATTACAGACGACGTCCCTGAGCGGTGATTGACCTCAGGGACGTTTCCTTTTTATGGGGTTTTTGTTGGGGGAAAAAAATGTTAAACTATTTTGCTTTAACCTGAAAAAATCGCCGACTGGTTCAAAACCAGCTTACCGGCGGATCGATCATTTGATTCCCTGCCATCACTTCATGACAGGGCGTTCAGGTCGTAGGGTTGTATGTTACGGATCACAGCAAGCCTGATTCGACGGATGGCTTTTTGA
>CAITZA010000375.1 GCA_903896745.1 uncultured Desulfomonile sp.
CGCCTTGAATGGCAAATCAGATAAAGTTCTTTGAAAGAAGTATTTACAAAGAAGTCCAGAGGGTGAGAGTCCCTTATGTGCCGGGGTAACGCCCGGAAGCATTAGCAAGTCGCAAGGTGGTCTGGGGTGACCCAGGCACTGAAGTAAGCGAGACTGCAAAGGCCGGTACTGACGAACAGGAATCGGATAAGAGGCCATTTTGGAAAGGGTAAGGTAGCACACCATATCAACGCCCCAAGTATACAAAAACTCCAATTTGGTAGATCCGGCAGGAATTGGCCGAAGGACATTCGCCTTACCGAGGGAGATCTTCGTAGCCACGTGTGGCAAAACGAAGAAGTCAGCCGAGGTCGTAGTAGTCGCCCGATACGAGCCATCATAAGAGAGGTGGAGGTCTCACCCAAGCGATGAAGGACCGAACGTCAGAATGTTCCAAATGCGGGATGGAGGCTTGCCAGCCATTCCATAGGCGGAACAGGGAAACCAGAAATTTACAAACAGGGATGATTGAAACAGTACTAAACGCGGGCAATATCATGCGGGCATACCGGAAAGTCAGGTCGAACAAGGGTTCGGCAGGGATCGACGGGATGCCGGTTGAAGAACTGTACCCATTTTTGAAAGAAAATAGGGAGCGGCTATTCGATGAAATCCGGTCTGGGAAGTATCTGCCACAAGCCATCCTTGGGGTACCAATACCCAAAGGAAACGGGAAGACACGCCTTTTAGGCATCCCCACCGTGACCGACCGACTGTTGCAACAGGCAGTAGGCCAGGCCATAGCCATAAAATTCGAGATCGAATTCGAGGATAACAGCTATGGATTCAGGCCAAACCGGAACGCTCAGCAAGCGGTTCAAAAGGCTTTGCAGCACATCAATGAAGGGTTCACGCACATTGTTGACATTGATCTCAGAACGTTCTTCGATGAGGTCGATCACTGCCTACTACTCCAACTGCTGTACCGGAAGGTCAAATGCCCGCTCACGCTCCGCCTAATTCGCAAATGGCTACGGGTGCCAATACAGATTGATGGCAAGTTAGTCAAGCGCAGAAAGGGAGTACCGCAAGGAAGCCCGCTAAGCCCGCTACTGTCCAACATAATGCTTCAAGAACTGGACGGAGAACTGAAACGACAGGGACTTAGGTTTGTCCGCTACGCCGATGATTTCAGCATTTACTGCAAAACCAATCAACAGGCCAGGAAAATCGGAAACACGACGTATTTGTTTCTGAGGGACAAACTTAGGCTGCCCATCAACCGGGAGAAGAGCGGAATTCGTAAACCAGTCCAATTTACGATCCTGGGATATGGATTCGTTCCAACGTACGAAAAAGGAGTGAAGGGCAGGTATCAGTTGGTGGTATCGGCAAAGGGATGGAAAAAGCTGAAGGAGAAGCTGAAGGAGATAACCAGGAAAACAACACCGGCGAGTTTCGACGAACGCATCCACAAATTGAAGGAAATCTACCGGGGATGGATAAACTATTTCCGGTATGCCAGCATTCAAGGCAAACTCAAAGAACTAGATGGTTGGCTCAGGAACCGGCTCCGCTACTGTATCTGGCACGATTGGAAGAAACCTGAGAGGAAAAGGAAAAACCTAATCCGCCTCGGGGTGGATCCTGATCATGCCTATGCCTGGAGCCGAACGCGGAAAGGAGGCTGGGCGGTTGCCCAAAGTCCAATTCTTGGAACTACAATCACGCTTCAAAGGTTAGTAAAAAGAGGGTATGAATCCATGTTGAGCTATTACACAAAAGTTTCCCCACATTCTGGCGAACCGCCGTATACGAGGCCCG
>CAITZA010000376.1 GCA_903896745.1 uncultured Desulfomonile sp.
ACTTTGCCCATCACGTGGAATGCTCCAGACGCGCATTGACAAAAGCGCGTCTGGTTATAATCACCCTGGGTTTGACAGAAATATGGGAAAGCAAAAACGACGGTTCCGTGATTTGTCTGCCCTCAGGGCCTTATGTCAATGAAGGCGGGAACATGAGTGATTATCGTTTCAGGGTGTCACGTTTCAAGGAAAACCTTGCCAATCTTGAGAGAATTTATGATTTGCTCATGTGTTACAATCCAGGCGCCAATCTTGTAATAACTGTGTCTCCAGTACATTTGTGGGCTACTTTCAGGGACGATATGGATGTAATTAGCGCAAGCTGCAATTCAAAATCCACCCTGAGAGCAGTGGCCGATGAATTCGTATCAACACACCCTAATACCTACTATTTCCCAGCCTATGAGATGGCAAGTATCTACAGGCCAATCATGGGAAGAGACATCTTCACTGAAGGGCGTGAAAACTTCCATGTGAATCAGGAGGTTGTGGATTTTATAATGAGTCAGTTTTTCAGAGCGGTTCCGGAGAGAAAGGGACAAACTTCTTCACCAATCAATGACCGGGGTTGATCAGCGATCAACTTCCAGAACTTTTTTCCATAACTCAGCCACCCTCTCGTGGAGGAGATCATCAAGGTTAATCCATCGTTCAAGGTGTTGATGTCCAGTGGACTGGTTGCCGGACATTCAGGTGCGGACGTCGCTATTGCGGTCGAAAGAGGTTTCATAAACAAACCGTTTGAACTAAACAAGCCTCTTGCAATGGCACGCAAGACCATTGACGAAGATTGAAGCGCCATTGTTGAAAAATTACCTACAATAATTCTTTGGGAAGTCTGTCTGACGCTATGGTCAAACTCTCATACAGGGATTAACCTGATAGTAAACCCCTGTCACGGAGACTTCCGGATGAACGGCTTTGCTGTGTTTACTACAAATATTATGGCAATAGAGTTGTTCGTGCAAAAATCGGTAGATATCATGTTGCCGATTGCTCGAGACACCATCAGGCGTGATGGCGCCCATTCGCCAACCGCCATTCTGCATACTGTTTCCAGGGTAATACCGGTAATGATGACATTTCAGGATATCCGACAGAGGCGAGATCAGGTTGAAGAGGTAAAAAAGATGGCCCTCGAGGAAGACGCTTATGCGGTAAGCGCAATTTCGTGCGCCAGGGTTGTTGATTGCCGGTTAAGCGTCTATGAGGAGGCGCTAGTCATAGCAACTACCGCAAGAGGCCTTCCGCCCTATTTTGTGAAACAGAATTTTATTAGGGACGCGCAGGGTAATGTAATCATGTTTGAAGATCCAGTTAAAGGTGAAGACGCATGGGCGATTGGACAGATGATGATTTTGCCTGAATGGGACGCCACCAGTTAATCAGGGCCTCCAATGCCAAAAGACAGAGGCGCTTTCTCAGGAGTTAACCTCATATCAGGATTGCGGAAACCAAAATGACAAAAATACTCTTTGTAAACGCCAGCCCCCTCGGTCGGAACGGAATGACACACATCCTTCAGAAAGCCTTTCTTGAGGGCGCCCAAAAAGCAGGCGCTCAGCTAGAAGAGGTCTTTTTGAACAAAAAGGATATCAAGCCTTGCCGCGGATGTTTCAGTTGTTGGATCAAAACGCCCGGTAAATGTGTTATCAAGGATGATCAGGCGGAGCTTCTTGAAAAGTGTTTGTGGTCAGACCTGCTGGTATTGGCAACGCCGCTCTATGTAGATGGCATGACCGCGCAATGCAAAACTTTTGTGGACAGGCTGATCCCTTTAGCTCAACCGGAATTTGTTTTGGAAAAGGATCACTGCAGACACCCCCAACGGTTCGACAGGAAATGGAAGTTCTTGCTGGTAAGCAACTGTGGATTTTATGAAAAAGACAATTTTGATGCGTTGGTTTTTCATTGTCAGCGTATGTGTCTGAATTTTCATGCGGAATATGCTGGACATATCCTTCGGCCACACGGGCCTGTAATGCAATATGCCGATATGCTAGGCGCAGAGATAGCCAAGATAATTGAGGCTGTGAGGGGAGCCGGTGAAGAAGTGGCGAAGTCAGGCAAACTCTCAGAAGACGCCATGAATGCGGTAAGCGCTCCGATCATTCCACGATCCGCCTATATTGAGGGGGTTAACGTCTACTGGAAGCAGGAGCTTGCAAAACTTCAAAAGCAGTCGTAAAAGTCATTGGCGCCGAATCGTGATCAGAAAAAATTGAGCTGGGAATCATTAAAATATCGTGTTACCGGATTTTTTAACATGGCTCGAAGGGCTTGGACGTCTGGATTGGGATATTGCCCATCACGAAATATTTCCTGCAATACCGTCCAAATTTGAACCGATACCGGATGAACTGGCGCCTGAAACCGGTAGGTTAATCAAGGTCACGGGGGTCGAGCGGCTATATGCCCATCAGGCTCAGGCCATAAAATTGGCTCTTTCCGGAAAAAATGTCGTGCTTTCCACAAGCACCGCCAGTGGTAAAACCCTTTCGTATCAAATACCCGTTTTAGACAGGCTCGTTAAGGATCCGCAGGCTCGCGCAATATTCCTGTTTCCGTTAAAAGCGCTGGAGCGGGATCAATGTGAGTCTTTCAGATCACTTGTGGGGGATTCCGGTATCGATATTGCGGTTTATGATGGAGACACCCCTGATGCGGAACGAAGAAAAATCCGAAGTAAACCTCCTAGAGTTATTGTAACCAATCCGGACATGCTACACTTTGCGTTTCTGGCTTTCCACAATTCCTGGAAGAGGTTTTTCTCCAACCTCGCATATATTGTGCTTGATGAAGCTCATACCTACAAAGGGATATTTGGTAGCCACGTCAATCAGTTGATACTGAGACTAAAGCGGATTTGCTCTTATTACCGGGCCTCTCCGAAATTCCTCGCCTGTTCGGCCACTATAGCCAATCCCGGCGAATTTGTGAGTACGTTGATCGGGGAAGAAGTTACTGTTGTTAATGAATCTGGCGCTCCATCGCCTTTGCGTCATTTTATGTTTCTCAATCCGCATCTGAGTCCGTACACCGTAGCCGCCAGGCTTTTCACAAAAGCCATCAATTCCGGACTGAAAACGATAGTGTTTACACGGGCGCGTAAAATAACCGAATTGATTACGCTATGGGTCATGTCAGAAGCGCCGCAACTCAGGAACAAAGTCAGTTCTTACCGTGCAGGGTTTCTTCCGGAAGAGAGGCGTGAAATTGAGAGGAAGCTATTCAGCGGGCAGCTTGACGGTGTTATTTCGACTTCAGCCCTGGAACTTGGGATTGACGTAGGGGGCCTTGATCTATGTATCCTGGTGGGATATCCAGGCACTATAGTCAACACATGGCAGCGAGGCGGAAGGGTTGGACGCGGCACTCAACCGAGCGCCATAATTCTCATAGCCGCCTCAGATGCCCTTGATCAATATTTCCTTCGAAATCCAGCGGATTTTTTTCAAAGAGGGTTTGAGGAAGCTGTTCTCGATCCATTCAATATTGAGGTTATGAAACGACATCTGCCGTGCGCCGCAGCTGAACTTCCGTTGCGCCCTGACGAAGCCTGGATTGGCGCCGAACCTGTTAAAAACGCTCTGGAAACTCTTCTCGACTCAGGTTTGTTATACAACACTGTTTACGGAACAATCACATGTGTGGAAGGCAGACCGCATCGTGGAGTTGATTTGCGGACTGTCGGTAATTCTTTTGCCATCTTTTCCAGTGATGGAAAGAAACTGATTGGTGTTTCCGGGGGAAATAGGGCATATCATGAGGTTCATCAAGGAGCAATCTATCTTCACAGGTCTACCCAGTACGCTGTAACCAGGTTTGACCAGGAAAAAAGAAATGTCTTTGTTGAGGAAGTGAAGTATAATTATTATACCAAGACTCTTTCTGAAAAAACTACCCATATATTGGGATGTCCGATCAGATCAAGAAATTTTCGGGGTTTTTCCGTTCGCGAGGCAAGGCTAAAGGTTATTGAGAAGATACATGGCTATGAAAAGCGCAGGACCTCTGGCCAGGAACTCATAGCAACTCAACCGCTAGACCTGCAGCCCGAACCGTTCGAAACCGTGGGCATCTGGATAGAGATTCCAGACGCTGTCAAAACAAAGATCGAAAAATCTTCATTACATTTTATGGGGGGGATTCACGCTTTGGAACATGCCGCAATTTCAATGTTTCCGCTTTTTGCCCTGTGTGATCGGGACGACATAGGTGGAATAAGCGCTCCAAGTCACGAGCAGGTCTGCAAACCAGCGGTATTCATTTATGACGGTCATCCCGGAGGGGTAGGACTGGCGCATAAGGCTTTCGATGTCATCATCGAACTGCTCGAAAAAACGAGAAGTCTCGTAAAGAACTGTGCCTGTCAAATCGGTTGCCCTTCCTGCATTCAATCTCCAAAATGCGGGTCAGGAAACAAACCTCTTGACAAATCCGCTTGCCTGATGATTCTCGATGAATTGCTCAATCCGGATTCAATCACGATCGATCAGGATTTGGACAAGGAATCCATTAGCCTGACTGATGGAAATAATGACTTGCCTGTCAACACCAGGGTGGAAGTTCCGGAAAGCGCCGAAATGTCTACCCAAGATCATACAATTCTATCATCCCTCAAAAAGAACCGAAAAGTTGTGGTTTTCGATCTGGAGACCCAGAAACTGGCTGATGAGGTAGGCGGTTGGGGGAATGTGCCGAAAATGCTTCTTTCGGTCGCTGTTACCTTTTCGAAGGAAGACGGGTATATTACGTACACCGAAAGAAACGTCGATGATCTGATTGATTACCTCAAATCTGCGAACCTGATAGTAGGTTTCAATCATGTTTCTTTTGATTATGAGGTGCTTTCGGCATACACATCAGAGAACTTAAAGAATCTGAATAACCTGGACATATTACTTGATGCACGCAAGAAGCTTGGATCCAGGCGTAGCCTCAATCATTTTGCGGAACACACACTCGGATTGAAAAAATCAGGTTCAGGTCTGGATGCAGCGCGTTGGTTCAAAGAGGGAAAAATGGACCTGATAGAAAAATATTGTCGCGATGATGTAAAGATTACAAACGATCTCTATGAGTTTGGAAGAGACCGTGGATACGTTTTGTACACCAACAAGGGGGTAGTATTAAAACTTAATGTTGCATGGCCATAAACCAATTTACCGTAAACCGTTAAATTTCCCCCCAAATGGAGATTCTCCTGGAACGCTTTTCCTTCGGGAAACAAAACGAGTTGCAAATGTGGGGCGGAGTCTTTCATTTTTTCTCAATAACACCTTAACTGATGACTTTATGGGGCGAACCGTATTACAATAAGTCTGGTATTAGTGGTTTTTGATAACACCTCTCCTTCGCAGCGGGCTACGAATGGGCTGAATGGTAGGCCGAATGCTGAACTTTCTCAAATCATCAAGATATTATATTGCCATCTTTCTGGCTTTTCAGTCGCTTTGCTTCGCTTTTTTCTATCATGATTATCAGTCCGAAGTCGAACAGACCGCAAAGGCTAACATTACAAATCTCAGCAACCAGTATACCGCCATGCTCAAGACCTACAGCCTGGTAGCCAACACAGTCTTTTCCGAAGTTGTGGACAAACCTGATGTTCTGGTAATTTTAAGCCAGGCCCAGAAATCTGACCAAATGGATCAGGCGGTCTTCCGTGGAAAACTGTTTGCCATGCTGAATGATAGCTTTCAGCGTCTGGTTGACAAAGATTTTCGTCAGTTCCATTTCCACTTTCCCGATGGAACCAGCTTTCTAAGATTTAACAAGCCCTCAAAATTTGGAGACAAGCTGTTTGACATTAGACCGTCACTCAGAAT
>CAITZA010000377.1 GCA_903896745.1 uncultured Desulfomonile sp.
AACCAGTAGTTTTTTCATTTTAAATAGGCCCTTGAGCTCATAAAACTTATATTACTTTAAGTTTTCTGGCTAACTAATATAAAACAAAGACTATATTGTCAAGAAAAAGCTTTGGGGCCGGAGTGTTTTTAAGAAATCGGGTTGAGAATTGTTGACACCATAGTATTACTTGGTATTATCTGGGATGCTGGATTTTTAGTTTGCGCATTGGGGCCTGAATTGAAAAAGCAGAAACAGGAAATTATTACATTCAAGGTACCGGAGTCGCTCAGGGTCGCAATGAAAGGAATACCGAACCGCTCCGAATTCATTCGGCATGCTGTGATGACAGCGTTGGACAGCGTGTGTCCCTTATGCCGCGGAACCGGGGTGCTCTTGCCTCATCAAAAAAATCACTGGGATCATTTTGCTGTGGATCACAGGCTTGAGGAATGCGACTCGTGTCATGCCATGCATCTGGTATGCGCTCACAAGTCTAGCCGGTTGATAGCGCTAGATGGGGAAGCGGATAATGGAGACAAATTATTAAATGAGAAATGAGGGGGATTGTTGATGGTAAAGAGATTTTTCTTGTTTTTTTTAGTTATAACGATGCCGGTGGTTTGCTCTATGGCTTTTGGTCAGGCGCAACCGCCTGACGGCAAGATCACGGTATTTACAGCCATTGCGCCTTATGCCTATTTTATTGAGCAGATCGGTGGTTCGGGCGTCAGGGCGGAGACCCTGGTTGGCCCTGGAAAGGACCCGCATAGCTTTGAGCCAACCCCGTCCCAGATTTCAGCCCTGCGCTCAGCCAAGATGTATTTCAAGGTGGGGATGCCGTTTGAAGAGAAGCTAGTTGAAAAGATGTCTTCCTTGTTCCCCAATCTAAAGATTGTGGATCTCACGAGGGGAATAAGACTCCGGGAAATGGAGGCGGAAAACGAGAAGTTCGAGCATGGTGGACATTCCCATAAACATGTCGAAAAGAGTCAGGGCCACAATTCGCGAAAAACCGCGTCTTCATCGAATAAGTCACATGAAGAGCCCGCTGATGATGACCACGACCATGATCACGGGGCGTTGGATCCTCATGTCTGGCTGAGCCTGAAGAATGTACGGATCATTTCCTCAAATATCACAGAGACCCTTTCAGAAATAGCCCCGTCCCAAGCTGAAGAATTCAAGAGGAACGATCAGATCTTTCAGGGCAGGCTTGTTGAGCTGGATTCGCTAATCAGGGACACGTTGACCCACATAAAGGGCAAGAACATTTACGTTTATCACCCAGCCTTCGGGTATTTTGCTGATGATTATGATTTGAAGCAGATAGCGGTTGAGATTCAGGGAAAAGAGCCGACCGCCAGGCAATTGGCCAGACTGATTGACTCTGCGAAGAAGAAACACGTCAGAGTCATATTCGTGGCGCCCCAATTTTCCCAAAAGGGAGCGGAAACAGTCGCTAAAGGCATTGGCGGAGTTGTGGTAGAGATAGATCCATTGTCACGGGATTACCTTTCGAACATGCGCGAGATGGCGGACAGGATTAGCGCCGGGATCAGATAGGAATTTCCTTTTGTCAAATGAACAGTCTAGCGCCGTAGAAATTCAAGGTCTGAATTTCTCGTATAACGGATTCATGATCCTTCAGGATGTCGATTTGACGATTAACCTGAGGGACTTTGTATCTGTCGTAGGGCCCAACGGTGGTGGAAAGACGACGCTGCTGAAAATCATCCTCGGTCTTCTGAAACCTACAAGCGGGACAGTACAGTTGTTCGGCGCCAACCCATCAAAATCGAAAAAGCGTGTGGGCTACATGCCTCAGCATGCAAAATTTGATTTTCAGTTTCCCGCTACGGTCATGGATGTTGCGCTGATGGGACGATTGGGTAACTCGACACGATTTGGGCCCTACACCAAACATGACAGGGAGATTTGCATGCACAAGCTTGAGCAGGTCAAGCTTGCCCATAGTTTTCGCAAGTCATTCGCGTCATTGTCGGGGGGACAGAGACAAAGGGTGTTCATTGCCCGAGCCCTGGCTTGTGAACCGGATTTGTTGTTGCTTGACGAGCCCACATCCAATCTTGACCAGGGGATAGAAAGCGAAGTCTATGAGCTGTTTCAGGAATTGAACCGCACGATAACCATTGTTCTGGTTTCACATGATCTAGGGTTTGTGTCCCGCTATGTAAAAAGGGTCGTATGCGTTAAGAGACGGGTTGTGACTCACCCCACAACCGAGATAACAGGTGAATTGATAAATGCCATTTACGGGGCGCCGATGAAAATGGTGCGCCATGACAGGCACGATTGCGAAGGGACGGGAAGTTGCCACAATTTCTAATCGATCTGCGGTCCTACGAGTTTCTTCAGAACGCCTTGATGGCCTGTGTTCTGTCGAGTTTTGCGTCTGGAATCATCGGATCGTATGTTGTGGTTAGACGAATCTCTTATCTGGCTGGCAGCATATCTCATACAATTCTTGGGGGTATTGGGGCGGTTTTATTTTTTAACGCCGTCTATCCCCAGGCCCAGATTGATCCATTGTTTGGGGCGGGCGCGACTGCCGTCATTGCCGCAATAATAATCGGACTGGTCAGCCTGCACGCCAAACAGCGCGAGGATACGGTGATCAGCGCCATGTGGTCTGTCGGCATGGCAACCGGAATTGTGTTCATCGCCAAAACGCCTGGCTACGCTTCGGACCTAATGGGGTACCTGTTCGGGAACATTCTTATGGTGACCCAGAGAGATCTCTGGGTTATTGGCGTCCTGGATGTGCTGGTCGCGACGATTGCGCTGATCTTCTACAACCAGTTCCTTGCAATCTGTTTTGACGAGGAGTTTGCGTCCCTACGCGGATTAAATGTTGACGCCTATTATCTTTCTCTACTATGCATGACAGCGCTGACAGTGGTGGCGCTTGTAACGGTGGTGGGTATTGTGATGTGCATAGCGTTGCTGACATTGCCTGCGGCAATTGCAAGCCTGTTTTCCAATTCACTCTGGAAGATAATGCTGATTTCCACGTTGCTGAGCGTTATTTTCACTACGTCGGGACTTGTTTTGAGTTATTCCCCCGACATACCACCGGGAGCTACCACAATCCTGATTTCCGGGATGACATACCTTTTGGCGGTTGTCTTCAGGAGACTTCTTTCCCGAGGACCAATGCTATAATTAAATCAGTTCAAGAACTTTACGGAAACCACCTTTGAGGCCCCAGGCTCTTCCATTGTCACCCCAAAAAGCGAGTCCGACTCTTCCATACTCCTCTTGTTATGTGTGACAACTATAAACTGCGTCTTTTCTGACAATTTCCTCAGCATTTGATTAAAGCGCGACAGATTTGAGTCATCAAGGGGGGCGTCAACTTCGTCCAGCAGACAAAAAGGAGAGGGGCTGGTCAGAAAGATTGAAAAGATGAGGGCCACGGCAGTCAATGCCTTTTCCCCTCCTGACAGGAGATCCATGTTCTGGTATCTTTTACCTGGGGGCCTCACCATGATTGATACGCCTGTCTCCAAAGGATTGGTAACATCAGTCAGTTCGAGCTGCGCCTGTCCTCCGCCGAAAAGGAACGGAAATATTTCCCGAAATTTTTGATTTACATTTTCAAAGGTAGCCATAAAGCGTTCGCGTGTGGTCTGGTTGATGGTGTCGATAGTCTGATGAAGAGTGTCAACTGCGTTTTTTAAGTCGGCTTCCTGTTTCCGCAGAAATTCGAGACGTTCGTCCACCGCTTTGCTCTCAGTAATGGCAGCCAGATTTACCGGACCAAAGGACGTGATTTTCCCTCTAAGCAATTCAAGTTCGGTCTCATTGATTCCACTAACGTCGGGTTCAAATTTGTTCAGGTCAATCTGGTATTGTTCCCGGATTTTTTCGATTGCATTTCTGACGTTTTCTTCGAGTCGGGCGCTTTCAAGCTCCAGTTCGTGAATTTTCTGGCTCTGGATTCTAACGGTTCTGTTGATTTCGCCCACTTCTTTTTCCAGCGATAAACAGGCATCTTGAGAGCTTGCGACCATAGATTGGAGTGATTGAACTTCTGAGGCGCTTTCCTGATGTGAGCGCATAAGATCAATCTCCTGCAGTTCCAGGGACTTGATTTCATTGAGGAGCTGTTTTTCGAGTTCCGACGCTTTTTGCTTCTCTGAATTCAGTCGTACAAGCTGTTGGTCCGACTGAGATATTTTTTCCTGAACCGACTGGATTTCGCGATCAGAAGCCCGGACTCGCTCGTTGAGCTTTGCAGACTGTATTTTTAGACTCTCCATCGCGGACAATTGATCAGAATTCTTTTGATGAAGTATATTTATCTGCGATTGAAGCCTGTCCTTTTCGGATTCAATTTTTTTGGTTTTCTGGTTAAGGGTTTCGATCATCGAATTTGATAGTTCGAGTTCCTGATCGATCTGACGTGTTTCGCGTTCCACTGAATTTTCATCAGTCTCGAGGCCGCCCATTTGTTTGACGCCATTTGACAGGATGGCGCCGAGGTTATCTTTCTGGGCCTGAAGCTTGAGTTCAGCCATTTTAAGTCTGTTAATCTCTTCGGATGCTGTATGGAGGTGTTTTCTGGTTTGGGCGAGATCCTGTTCTTCATCTCCCAGGCTGATTCTTGCTGTATCGAGTTCGGCGTGAAGTCCGGCAAGCTGATTACTTAGGAGATTTATTTCCTGGCGGCGCTTGAATATTTCTTCACCAACAACTTCACGAGATCCACCGGAGACTTCACCATGGCGGCTCAGAAAATCGCCATCCAGTGTTACCAGGTCAACACTGGCGCCATTTGTGCCCCATATTTCCATAGCTTTTCGCAAATCCTGGACAATGAATACTTCCCGGAAAAGGAAATTTGCGAGATTTTGGAAACCCGGACGGACAGTTATGACGTCCATCATGGATGTTGCGTCCTTCGGGGCGTTTGCGGATTCGTCGGTACCAATCAGTCTGGGATTGACAGGAACGAATGAAGCCCGGCCCACATTTTCCGACCGGAGTCTCTCGGTTGCGACAACGCTGTCGAGAACCGATGGAGCGACTACCATGTCGATGCGATCTCTCAAAGTGGCCGCCAAGGCTTTATGGTACATTTCAGGAACATCTATAATCTCACCTATGGGTTCAAACTGTAGCCCGTCTCCAAACCTGTTGCGGTTTTTCATGATGAGTTTGATGGAATTGCCATAACCCCCGTAATTGTCCTGAAGCTCCTCCAATGTTCGTAACCTGGTCTGGCTGATAGTAAATTTTTTTTCGAGTTCCTGGAGTCGGAGCCTGGTAGTCTTGATTTGCGTTTCCAGATGGGATTTTTTGGTTGAAAGCCCGGTTTGTGTTTGCGCCACATCTGCTAATCGCGCTGCAACGCTGATGAGTTCCGTTTCGTTGATTTTGATGTTCTCCCTGGCCGCCTCAATTTCCCTTGCCAGCGTAGCTCGCTCGGATTTCTTTCGAGCCAGTTGATTGCCATACTCGGTCTTCCTCTTTACAAGACCTTCCTTTTTGTTTCGGGTGAGAGCTGAGTCCTGCAAAGATCTGAAAAGTTCATCCCTCAGATTGTTAAATTGTTTGCGTTTGGCTGAAATATTTTCTGTGAGGTCAGAATGTTTTTTTTGGGATTGATCGAGTTGTTCTCTAAAAATGACTAGTTTATCGGTGGCCTGAGTGAGGGTTTCTTTGACGAGGTCAAGGTTTCCTTTGGCTCGATCCCGGTTTTCAGCCGTCAGGATCAATTCTGTTTCGATGTTTGCGATACGTGTCCTTACGTCATTCAGGCGATCGGAAGTTCTTCCGGTCGTTTCCCGATTAGCTCCCAAGCTTAGTTCCAGATTATGTTTTTTTTCAAGTAAGTCTCTGTGTTGGTTTTCGGCTTTTAGTTTATCGAGTTTATTTTTTTCAAGGAGAGCATTTTTTTCCATGAGTTGAACTTCGGCAGTTTGCAGTTCAGCATTTAGTAAAGCGACATTTTTTTGTGCGACAACGAGTTTTTGATTCCAGTTTTGAACCTTGCCCGCGATCAGGGACACTTCGAGAATTCGCAACTGATCCAGTAGTTTCTGATACCGCTCGGCTTTTTGGGATTGTCTTTTTAACGAAAGGCTTTGAGTTTTTACCTCCAGAATTATATCGGAGAGCCTCAGGAGATTTTGACTCGTGCTTTCAAGTTTCTTCAGGGCAGCTTCTTTCCTCGCCTTATACTTGTTGACGCCCGCGGCCTCCTCGATCAGAATACGTCGCTCTTCGGGTTTTGCGGCCACGATTTGTTCAACCCGGCCTTGTTCTATTATTGCGTAGGAATTCTTTCCCACACCCGTATCCAGGAAAAAATCGGTTATGTCAGACAGACGGCACGGAATGTTGTTGATCTCATAGTGAGAGGCGCCATCCCTGAATAGTCTTCTGGAAACCATGATTTCATCGTAATCGTTGTAGGCTGAATTCGAGGTTTTCTGGAGATTTGACAACACTAAACGCACTTCAGCCAGGCCAACCGGTTTTAACGTTTCGGATCCATTAAAAATGACATCTTCCATTTTCCGGCTGCGCAAGGTTCTGACACGCTGTTCACCCATGACCCATCGCAAGGCTTCAAGGATGTTGCTTTTACCAGCGCCATTGGGCCCCACCACACAGGTAACTCCCGGTCCCAAATCCAGAATGGTCCTGTCTGGAAAACTCTTGAACCCCTTAATTTCGAGGCGTTTGATTCTCATTTTTCATTATGCTGGTTGCAGTGAAATGGTCATTCGCCATTTGACATATTCCCGGAAAGACTAAAAACTTCTACGGCATGTTTCAGGTTTTTAAAATGTTTTGGGCCAAGCTCTTCAAGTTTCAGGAAGTCCTTAATACGTGCGGCGGTTTCCGGACCTACCAGTATTTGACCAGGCTTGGCCTCATCGGCTAGTCTGGCGGCCAGATTTGTCAGTGAGCCTGTTGCTGTGAAAGTTGTTCGAGCGCCTTCGCGACCCTGAAATCGGCTGGTTCCGACAGAAGCGGTTCCCGAATTCATGCCCATGTGAATTTTTACCGGTTGGAAACGACCTTCGAGTTCCGTATTTATGGATTCGGTGCGCTTGCGTATTTCTATGGCGGCTTTGGCGGCGTTTAGGGCATTTTCCTGCGAAGCCCCCTGAAAGATTACCATCAGCCCATCGCCGGCAGTCTCATTAATGTCTCCGTCGTATTTATACAAAATATCGAGGTAACTTGAAAAATACTTCTCGATCACGAAATTGACCTGTTCCTGGGTTAGGGATTCAGTGATATGGCTATAACCCGCTACATCCAGAAAAAGTACTGTAATGTCTATTTCCTTCTTCTCGAGAGAAGGCGCGGAAGGATCTTTTTCTACGATCTTTTGAACTGTTTGAGGAACAAATGGCCGTAAATGCTCAAGAATCTGATCTAGTGTGACTTTTTCCTGAGCCACTTTCCAGTGTTTACGGGCGTTCATGATCACGTTCGAGGTAAGCTCAGCCAGGTCCTTTAAAAGGACGAGGTCCATTTCTGTAATCTTTTTATCATCCCTGGCGATCACATCCAACACGGCAAGCGCTTCATCGCCGTGATATATTGGCAATGCGACTTCTGCAAGTCCGGAAGCTGGTTCGTCAGTTGTAACAAGTTCGCAACCGGTTGAGTCTTTTTTGAAGCAGATATACCCGGTCTTTTTTTTCAAGGCCGTTTCCACAGCCAGGCGTCCCCGCTTACATAGCTGACAGTTGATATGGCTCGACTTCATGGCGCAGTGGAGTGGCCTGGTATAATTGGCCGCCTCAGGATCCAGTAACAGCAGACACACCTCTCGAACATGCGGCAATGTAGCTTTAGCCTCGTCCCTGATCACTTCCAGAATCCGGCTGATATTAAGCGAGGCAGTTATTTTCATTGCAACTCTGAACAAATTTTCAAAGCGACGTTGATAAAGATTTTCAGACGGAATAGTTTGTGGGTCGGAGTTATTTTGAAAATCATTCATAATTGCCTCATGAAATTGAAACTTATTCCTGTTTTGACAGAGAATCTTTTTTGAGAATAATCATTTTTTGAATTTTGCGCCATACTCTATTACTCATCGGAACAGTTTGAATTAATATATTATCATGACTGATCAAACAAAATATGAACACATTCTTATTCGTGAAGGCGCAGTCATAGTTCGGATCGTGCATTCCGGCGACGACTCTGCAGATGAAATGTCAATGGAATTTTACGATGTTCGCACCGGCGTTCGTCTGAGAAAAATATACCCGCCTTTACAGCCGGTCGAGTTGCAGAAAGGCGCCCGTATCAGTCATGAGGATGCCTGTGTGATCATCAGGGCCAAAGCTTTCGCCAAGGAGAAGGAATTATCTGAATCATCCAAGGTGGTTACAATTCTTGAAGCAAGGCAGCGAAAACTTGATTCCGTTGTCGCTGATTCCATACTCGACCAAGCGCGCCTGATCTCAAACATTCTGCGTGATTTTCTGGATGTGTCTGATCATTGCCGTAAAGAAGAAAGGCTATGGCTTTCCCAGCAAATTTTGAGTACAGTAAGAAAGATCTCAGGGCGAGAGCTGTCTGAAATTCAGGAAATTGTCGAATGGTTCAAGAAAATGGGCCCGACAAAATGAAGTTTGGAGAAATAGTCATGAAGGAAAACGATCAAGCCGATTTGAAACAAACTATGGATAACGCTGTTCCCGTGACTCCTGACACAATAGACGAAAACGATCTTCCGACACCTTTCATATACAAGGCGGTTGCTGCGATTGCATTGATAGTTCCCTTCGGTTTTTTCATAGATGAGGGACAGAAGTTTTTTATCGGTCTGGGATGGGAATACATCGGCAAAATGACAGTGTTGATCGGACTAATACTCTATATAATTTTTGTGGGAAAGCTGGCGCGAAAACTCAAGGATTGGCACGAAGCCAGACAAGCCTAGCAAACCTCATCATTTTGTGGACTCCTTATTCAATTTATGATATTTACTAATTGAAAGAACAAGCTTTTTTGTTCCATAAAAAATTGTTTGCTAGCAATATTCAGAACACTACCTGTAAGGGAAACTGGACGAGCATGCGTGTTGTTTGTTCTTCTTTTCGATTCCACTTGATTATATTTGCCGCAATTGCAATGTCCGCTTTGGGGGCGAATATATCCGAGGCGGGAAGTGACGCTGCGAGATGGTTTGAACAGGGCAAAACATATCTAAAATCAGGGAATTATCAATCTGCGATTGAAATTTTTTCCAAGACTCTTGATTTGCTGGACGCGAGTAAACGCAATTCTCACGTGGTCAAGTTAGCCCGCGCACAGGCATATTACCAAAAGGGCGACATCAGGAATTCCTGGAAGGATCTCAATTCTGTCCTGAAGGCTGATGACCTCGAAGGAGAAGCTCTGGCCTCAGGTCTTCATCTCCGGGGTATGTTAAACCTCAAGAAGGGTGTTCAGACCGAGGCCATAAGTGATTTTAGCGCCGCTATCAAGACGCCTCACGCTAATGACTCGCTGCGTTCGGCTTCATTAATCAATCGGGCAGTAACCTTGATAAATGTGGGATCGCTGGAAAGGGCCCTTGGAGATTTAAACCGCGCCATCGAACTGGATGGGGCATCCAGTTTCGCGTATGCGGCCAGGGGAATGGCTCATCTCAGGCACGATAATCTGGATCAGGCCAAAAGTGACGCCGAGCAGTCCCTGAAACTTAATCCTGATGGACAGACACAAAAAATAGCCAATAAAATAATCAATGAATTGACAGTTACACAGGTAGGCGAAAATTCTGTTCAAGTCTCCATGAGTGACGAGGGGCAGGTGTTTGTTCAGATGAAATTTGGAAAGAAGGGCGCTCCTCACAGATTTCTCCTCGACACAGGCGCCACTCATAGCCTCGTCGATAAATCGTTGATTAAGGAAATAGCAAAAGAAACAGAGGTAAAAGAAGTTGGCAAGGGGATTGTAAACATTGCGGACGGAACCTCACTGCCGGTCACAAAATACATAATTAAAGATGTTTATATTTATAATTTGCCGTTAGGACCTATTCAGGTTCAAACCTTTGACAAGAAAACAAGGAAAGTAACGAACCTTCTGGGAGCCGGCAGCCTTGGAAATCTGGCCATAACTATGGACAACTTCAGAAGAAAAGTTGAAATACGTCAAAAAATGGCCAATAACATGTGAGTGGGTTCAATGAATCCGGAGGGGCTGAGTCTCTGGTTGTGCGAAGCGAAACCGGGCAGCCTTGAGATCAATGATATGGACAGAGGGAATACCTTGATCTAAATGGCATTAAAATATTTGTTTGCGTCAGCGGTTGAAGGGGCGGGCCCGAGCACAGCAATTGTGAACTGTCCCGGACGCAGCATCGTGGAGGCGTTGTCCGATAATTCCCCAGTTGTCACTTCGTCAATATCCTTTATTATCTTTTCTACCGGTATGTGTTTTCCAAAATATATCTCCCCTTTTGCGAGCCTGTTCATTCGCGCTTCCGAGGACTCCATGGCCAGTATGATGCTACCTTTCAACTGATTTTTGGCAAGCCTCACATCTTCATCCGTAATGGATGACGACAGTCCCAGAGTGTGCTCTGCCAATACGTCCATAAGTTCTTCAAAACGGTCCGGCTCGCAGGCGGAATAAATGCCAAACATGCCTGTATCTGAATAGGAAGACAGGAACGAATACACATTATATGCAAGTCCCCGCTTTTCACGCACTTCCTGAAACAGCCTCGAACTCATTCCGCCACCAAGTATGGTATTTAGAATGTAACCTGCGTGTCGCCGCTTGTCGGCCTGGCTAGGTCCTTCAGAAGCTACACAAATATGAACCTGCTCGAGATCCTTGATTTCAAGAGCCTGCCCTGGCGCTGTTTCCGGTTTTTCGATACAGACGTTATTGAGGGTATCGGTCAGCGTGCTAAATTTTGGGGCCACGAGGTCTACAAACTTCTGGTGGTCAACCTGCCCGGCTGCGCAAATCAGTGTTTGGCTGGCCTTGTAATTATTCCGCTTGAAAGTGGTCAGCGAATTTCGATCGATCTCGAGTATGTTGGGAATAAAGCCCAGTATAGGCTGACCCAGTGGATCTCCCTTCCAGAGGTTCATACTCAGAATTTCATGAACCAGTTCTTCCGGCGTGTCGTCCTGCTGGCGAATCTCCTGACAGATTACATCCTTCTCCCGCTCTATTTCGTCCTCAGGAAAGGACGATTCAAGATAGATGTCGTTAAGGAGGTCTGTTGCCAGTTCCAGATGTTCTGCCATGACCCTGCAGTAGAAAGATGTCAGTTCTTTGCTGGTGAAGGCATTCAGAGCCCCACCGACCGAGTCGATTTCTTTGGCTATTTGCAGGGCTGATCGCTTGGCGGTTCCCTTAAAAAGCATGTGCTCTATAAAATGGGAAATTCCGTTGAATCGGGCATCTTCGAGCCTGGAGCCGCATTTTACCCATATACCCAACGATACTGATCGCATATACGGGATATTTTCCGTTACAATTTTTACCCCGTTATCAAGGATGGTTTTTTGATATGTGGAAAGGTCATGAAAACTTGATCTGACGGAAGAAGAGTAGTCTATAGGTTGGGTCATGTATCCGAGCCGGAATCCTTTATTTATCCATAAGTCATCGCACGAATATCATGAAGAGCCATGATTTCATGCGACGAAATATTATTAATCCATCTTGGGGATGTGGAAGGCACAAAAATCAGTCAGCCGTCTGACCTGCGGCATCCTTTTTCGACAGTTTTATTTTACCCTGTGGATCTATCCCTATAACTTTCACGGGGAAAGAATCTCCTTCCTTTACGACGTCTGAAACCTTTCTAACCCGTTCGTTGGAAAGTTGTGAAATATGAACCAGACCGTCCGTTCCAGGGAAGATCTCTACAAAAGCGCCAAAATCGGTAATCTTACGCACAGTTCCCATGTATATTTTGCCGACTTCAGCTTCTTGCGTAATACTCTTAATGGCATTTTTGGCATCTTCAGCGCCGCTGGCATCGACAGACGCGATCACTACCTTTCCCGTGTCATCAACCTCTATCTTGGTGCCGGTTTCCTCCTGAATGCCGCGAATGATTTTCCCGCCTGGTCCGATTATATCCCGGATTTTTTCAGGGTTGACATACATCACATAGATGCGCGGGGCATAGGGAGAAATTTCCTGACGAGCCTGAGACAATGTCTCATTCATCCTGTCAAGTATGTGACGTCGGCCTTCACGAGCCTGATACAGGGCATTCGTCAATATTTCCTTGGTAATACCCTGGATCTTGATGTCCATCTGAAGGGCGGTAATACCATCGCGGGTTCCGGTAACCTTAAAGTCCATGTCGCCATGATGATCTTCGTCACCAATTATGTCTGATACCACCACCGTTTTGTCGGTTCCCTTGAAAAGTCCCATGGCAATCCCGGACACCGGCTCCTTCATAGGAACTCCCGCATCCATTAGCGAAAGCGATGAACCACAAACCGTAGCCATTGAAGAAGAACCATTGGATTCGAGTATTTCGGAAACCACCCTGATGGTGTAGGGAAAATCTTCATCATCCGGGAGCAAATATGCGATAGCGCGCTCTGCTAGCGCCCCATGCCCTACTTCTCTCCTCGACGGACCCCGCAGGAATTTTACTTCTCCCACGGAGAATGGCGGAAATTTATAGTGAAGCATGAAAGATTTGTAACTTGAGCCCTCAAGCGCTTCAATTTTCTGCTCATCTGACGAGGTGCCCAAAGTGACCACGACCAGGGCCTGAGTCTCACCTCTGGTGAATAAGGCGCTACCGTGAGTTCGAGGAAGCACCCCTATTTCACATGTAATATCTCTTACTTGATCGAATGAACGACCACCTATGCGGATTCCCTCGTCAAGGATCATGCCTCTAACGGCCTCGCCCTCAAGTTTCTCGAGGTATCCAAATATCTCACCCTTGCGTTCTTTACCCTGTTCTTCCAGAGAATCAACAATGGAGCGATACAAATCACCAAGTTCTGCCCGACGTTCCAGTTTCGCGCCAATATTAAGCTTTTCCCGGATTTTCGGGCCCCATTCCTGCCTGATTCTGTCTATCAGTTCACCATCTTCAACCGGAGCGACTGTTTCCCGCTTTGGTTTTCCACATTGAGCGCGCAGTTCGTCCTGCGCCTGCAGAATTTTAAGGATTTCTTCATAACCGATGTAAATGGCGTCCAGTATGGCTTCTTCAGAAACCCTGTCGAAACCACCCTCCACCATTACTATCCCTTCTCGGGACCCCACGACAATCAGGTTGAGGTCTGAGTAGGCATCTTCTACTGATGAGGGATTAATGATCAGGTTCCCATCAACTCTACCAATCCTGACTGCCCCAATAGGTCCTCCGAAGGGGATATCGGATATGTGGAGAGCTGCGGATGCTCCATTAATCGCCATCATGTCAGGTTCATTTTCACCGTCAGATGATAACACCGTAGCAATAATTTGGGTTTCAGCAGTAAATCCGTCTGGGAAAAGCGGCCTTATGGGACGATCTATAAACCTTGCGGTCAATATCTCCTTCTCAGTGGGACGACCTTCTCTCTTAAAAAAACCACCCGGAATCTTGCCTGCAGCATAAGTCATTTCCAGGTAATCCACGGTAAGAGGAAAAAAATCAAGTCCTTCTCTACCCTGTTTTTCAGCAACCGCTGTTACTAATACTACTGTATCTCCAGTCTGAACCAAAACCGAACCGGAAGCCTGTTTTGCCATTCTCCCAGTTTCAAATGTGATCTTTTTGCTGGTTACGTCACAGCCAGATCTATACGCCATGTTTTAATTATTCCTCTTTCCCGGTATTGCAAAATATCAATAACTGTCCCCCAAATAAGGTTAAACGTCGTTATTTTCGTATGCCCAACTCGCCAATAATGGTTTTGTAACGGTCTACACTCTTTGTTTTAAGATAATCCAGAAGTCGACGGCGTTGACCAACAAGTTTTAACAAGCCTCTGCGAGAATGATGGTCCTTTTTGTGAACTTTGAAATGTTCTGTAAGATAACCGATCCTCTCGCTCAACAAGGCTATTTGTACTTCAGGCGAGCCAGTGTCCTTCTCGTGAATCTTGAACCTCTCGATGATTGTTTTTTTCTTTTCAGCGGGAAATGCCAACTCTCTTTTTCCTCCTGATAGTCATTGAGCTATTTTATAGCTTAATCTAAAAGTAATAGCACATGCGTTCCCCCAAGTAAACATAATGAAAATAAAGTTTTTTATTTTTGGTAATCTATCGGTTTGCAGGTCTGACCTTTTTCACGAAAATTCCTTTCGTTCGCCAACAAACCTTAAAATCACAAAGAACTTTGGTTGAAGCGCGTGATATTCTTTTCACGGCTGTATAATCAATTGGGACGTAAGAACGTCATGATAATGCACTGCTTTGTTTTTAATACGCCGGGCTGCTATATTTCAAACATTGAACCAAACCAGAGTATAGAATACGAGGCCAAATTGTCTCTCAACTTCATAAAATCAATCAAAGCCCATACGGTCACCCGTTATAAAAATGCGCCACGCCGTAACAGGATCATCTTTTTGTGCCTGAGCGTCATAATAGTTTTAGGGCTGGGCGTCTCCGGCTACTTCGTTTTGAATTCAGGCGGAGCTAATAGAGCCAAGGCCAAGCTAAATACCTCAAAAGTGGTTCGACGCGACCTGGGCGCTACGGTCCAGGCCACGGGGGTTGTGAAGCCAATGGTAGGTTCGGAAGTCAAGGTTGGCGCAAGAACCCCCGGTAAGGTGGTAGAACTGCCTATCAATGTGGGTCAGCAGGTCAGGGAAGGCGAGGTAATAGCCAAGCTGGAACAGGATGATCTTATAGCCAAGGTAAAATTACAGGAAGCGATTCTGTCTGAAGCAAAAGCCGAGATGGATCGAGTCTCAAAAGACATAGAACGGGAAAAACCATTAATCGAAAAAGGCGTGGTCTCTCACCAGCAATTCGACAAGACTACCTCCAATTTCGAGATGGCTGCCGCACGTCATGAAAAAGCCAAGGCAGAGCTTAGTTATGCCAAGGCAATGCTTTCCTATGCCACAATAACCGCTCCTATCAAAGGTGTTGTGGCCTCGGTCAACACAATCCAGGGTGAAACCGTTACCACCGGTCTTAACGCCCCCACTTTCATTAAAATAATCGATCTTGACCGGCTTGAGGTTCAGGCTTATGTGGATGAAAATGACATAGGCAAGGTCAAGGTTGGTCAGGAATCGATTTTCTCGGTAGCGTCACATCCTGGGGAAGACTTCAAGGGAACCGTCACATCCATATACCCATCCGCCACCATTCAGGATAACGTAGTTTACTACATTACAACCGTAAGCGTTGACAATAGTGACGGAAAACTCAGGCCTGACATGACTGCCAATGTCATCATTTTTCTCGATCAGAGAAAGGGAGTTCTCACGGTTCCAAACAAGGCCGTTCAAAGAGAGGGAGCCAGGAAATTTGTCTATCTGATCGAAAATGGATCAGTAGACAGGCGATATGTCAACACCGGTTGGAAAGACACCTCCTACACCGAGATTCTCGATGGACTTAGAGAGGGTAACGTAGTGGCTGTCGGCGATCTTCCCAAGAAGTAGTTAATATTTGCGGATAAATGATGGAGTTTTCAAATGATCAATGTCCAGAACCTGTCAAAAGTCTTTAATAAAGACGGCGCTGAGGTCAGGGTGTTAAACGACATTAGCGTAATCATAGAAGAGGGCGAATTTGTGTCGATAATGGCGCCTTCCGGAATGGGCAAAAGCACTTTCCTGAATATTCTGGGTTGCCTGGATAAACCCTCGGATGGAATTTACATGCTAGATGATGTGCCTGTACAGGGAATGGATGATGATGAACTTTCCCAGATCAGAAACAGGAAAATCGGTTACGTATTTCAGTCTTTTCACCTTCTACCTCGCATGACGGCATGGGAAAACGTCATATTGCCCCTGATTTATAGTGATGATGACTCTGACATGAAGGAGAAGGCTATTAAGGCGCTGGAGTCTGTGGGACTCGGTGACCGTATCAACCATTTGCCGCGTGAGCTCTCCGGCGGACAGCAGCAACGCGTGGCTATCGCCCGAGCGCTCATCAACAACCCCCGAATAATTTTTGCCGATGAGCCAACCGGAAACCTCGATTCAAACTCCAGCGCTGAGGTCATGAATATTTTCAGAAACCTGCATGCGCAAGGTCGAACCCTGGTGGTTGTAACGCATGACCCCGACGTAGGGGCCCTAGCCGACAGAATTATCGAAATGAAGGACGGACATATATCCAGCGACAGACCCACCAATATCGGACCAAAGGAGAGCGTTCAATGAGAATTCTAAGAATGGCCTCTCAGGCTCTGCAGGCTATGAATGACAATAAGGTCAGATCATTTCTCATGATGCTCGGAGTGATTATCGGAGTGGCAACTTTAACCATTATCAGTTCATCCGTTATGGGAGCGCGCAGTCAGGTCATGTCCAGGGTAGAAAGGTTTGGCCTTGACCAGTTCATGGTAATGGCGGGAGCCGGTCGGAAACCGGGTGTGCCACAGCCCACACCTACAACTCTGAAGGTCGAAGACACCAACGCAATCCTGTCCGAAGTTTCCAATGTCAAGGATGTTACCCCGCAAATAAACCGGCGAGACATTCCCGTCAAGTATCAGAACAAGAACTCCTATGCCGTAATGGTCGCCACAAACCCTAATTGGTCAGAAATATGGAATACCCAGGCAGAGAACGGGCGTTTTTTTAATGACACCGAAGTATCCCGTTTATCGAGAGTCGCGGTAATAGGACAAACATTGGTAAACGATTTATTTGAAGGCGAAGACCCGGTTGGAAAACAGATTTCCGTTGCCAACAATCCTTTCGAGATTCTTGGCGTTCTCGAGAAGAAAGGCGCTTCCCCAACTGGGCTTGATTTGGATTCACGAATAATCATTCCTCTGACCACTGGAATGAAGCGCGTTTTCAACCAGGATTACATAACAAATATAAAGATCGTGGTTAACGACACATCCAGAATGAACGACACGGTCAACGACGTGAAGATGTTATTGCGGGAACGGCACAATTTGGCCCCCGGTGTTGAGGACGACTTCACCATCGTGACTCCAACTCTCGTGATGGCCCTGGCGTCCAAGGTTTCTTCGACATTCAACATATTTCTGATTCTGATTTCCCTGGTTTCGCTTGTTGTCGGCGCCGTAGTCATAGCCAATATCATGTTCATCTCAGTAAATGAGAGGAGGGCTGAAATCGGTATCCGGAGAGCGGTTGGCGCGACGAAAAAAGACATCCTGTCTCAATTCCTGATCGAGTCTGTCACAGTATCCGCATTAGGAGGAATCACGGGTGGGATCCTCGGCCTGGTTGCGTTAAAGTTGCTATCCACCTTCACGAAAATGCAATCCGGGGCAATACTCATACCGATCATTCTGGCAGTCATTTGCGCTGTGATCGTAGGGCTGCTTGCCGGAATTCAGCCCGCAAGAAAAGCTGCAAATCTGGACCCGATAGAGGCCCTGAAATGACGGTAAATGGTCGGGTAAGTCTCTTGTTGTCAAAAAACCGTGCTGATGACCGGCAATAAACCCTGTGAAAATGACAATGGCGATAGGATGATCTCACGAGCGTGATATTGCAGTTTTGTAAACAAGGGCGATTTTCCAGAGCTATACGGATTTTTCCGAACGGGAATCAGGTAACTTCAAATGAGGCCATTTAGAGGCATACGCATAGCCCTCAAATCGCTTACAGCGCATAAACTGCGTGTTGCTCTGGCGTTACTGGCGATCATGATCGGAGTAGCCTCGGTCACGGTTATGGTGGGTATAGGCAAGGGGGCTGAGGATGAGGTTCGTCGGAAAATACAGGGCATGGGAACCAATCTCGTAGTTGTCAGCGCGGCAATTTCACGCAGCGTCAAAGGCCAGATTGGTCAGATTGGTCTAATGACTACCCTGACTATTCCTGATTCAAAAGCCATACAGGAAGATTGTCCTGATGTGGTCAGAGTGGCGCCGGCTTACTCAAAAAAACTGCTCGTCAGGCATGACAACCTCTCTTATTCCACTAAAGTTACAGGGACTGTCCCGGGCTTTACCCAGATAAAAAATGTTTTTATGGATATGGGATCATTTTTTGATGATGACGATGTCCGGCTCATGGCGCCTGTGGCTGTAATAGGCCCAACAGTGGTTAGAAACCTGTTCCCCGACAAACACCCCGTTGGGGAAGGGATTCGCATAGGCAAAGTCTTGTTCAAAGTTATTGGAGTGACCACTTCAAAAGGAGACTTCGGCGGCGAGGATGAAGATGATCAGATCTACGTTCCACTCCGGACTGCCATGAACAAACTTTTCAATGTAACTTATCTGAGTAACATCTATATAGAAGCTCGCGGATTTGAAGAAACATCCCTGGTCCAGAAACAGGTAAAGTCACTGTTACGGGAGCGTCATCGTTTACGCGGTGACGTCATTGACGATTTTACCATTCAGAATCAGGCTGATGTCGTTGAGGCCGAGAGTTCGGTGGCAAAGACTTTCAGCCTGCTCGTAATTGCAATCGCTTCTGTTTCGATGCTCATCGGAGGGGTTGGCATTCTTGGGGTAATGCTGCTGTCCATCAAGGAGCGTGTATCGGAAATTGGAGTGAGGAGAGCTGTTGGGGCTCGACGTAAAGACATCCTCGTTCAGTTTCTGGTGGAGTCCTCATTTTTGGGAGTCATGGGAGGAATTGCCGGTATTGCGGTTGGTCTTGCTGTTTCCCAGCTTCTCCGAATCTTTTCCGGCATGCCTCTGGTCCTTTCCATAAATCACATGCTGGCTTCTCTTGTTTTCTCTGTGCTGGTCGGTATGATTTTTGGCATTTATCCTTCATGGAAAGCCGCCGGCCTTGATCCAATCATGGCGCTGAATTCCCGGACTTAGATTAAGAAAGTCTATCCACGATAAATTTACCCAATTCTTTAAAGTCATAACGGTTTTCTTCCTCTTTGTCGCGTGTTTGCCCCTCCGTATAGACAATTCCGAATTGCTTGTTAATAGTTATCCTGTTTCCCTTGCAAAATCCCGTTAAAGAGGTTTTCGTCATACTCCCAATCAAATATGCCCCGATTGATGCCCCCCACTGAAAATGTGGACCGTCCCCGCCACTATCACCGACAAGAATCACCCGGGAGGGTTCCAGATCGTATTTTCGCATCACTTCAGAAGTGTTTGCTCCCTTGTTGGATGTTTCAAGAACAGTATGAGAGAACCTCAGATCAGATTCAACCCCGGGAAACTTGATAAAAGGATTTGAAGCTACGAGGGGAACAGGCGGTATTAGCTTTTTCACGATAATCCGTTGAAAAAAACCCTGGGCGCCGGTAGTATTAATCATGAATAGTATGTTGTTTGAATTCAGCGCCTCAATCATCTCGTAAACACCGTTATAAATCGCAAAAGACTTATCGAGATACGCGTCCATTTGTTCAACGGTAAACGGTTCGGGAAGCATCTCCACAATTTGCGAAACAGCTTTCGACAAAGGTATACGGTTGGAAGTGTAACTTTTAAAAATTGAATCGAGTTTATCCTTTAGATCCGGATATATAAATGAAATGGGATCAAAAGGACCCGTCGGCGCCAAGCATTCGTTCCAGTCCGAAGAAACCATTCCCCTGTAGTTCATTGTTCTTTTTCCTTTAAAAAAATCGGCAAATGGAGCGCCACGCCTGGACATTATCTCAGATCAGAATGCGACCAGGCCACAAATTTTTTTATTCAACTGATTTTGCATCAACCGGAAGATCAATCAAATTTGCAAAACTTTAGTGTGGCTAACAAGTTTTATCAGGTAGCGGGTTCCTTATTATGAACTGAATGGGATCGTTTCAGGCTAGCCAGACTACGACTGATGTGTAGCAAATTCTTTATGGTAATTCCCCAGAAACATCTATTTGTGCTATAATCAATAAAATATTCTTTCCCCGCGGATTTTTTCATTCCAAAAATAAGCTGGATTTTGCGGGCAATCAGATTGATTTACAATTCATGATGCTGTAATATGGTGAAGAATTGCAATTTTATGGCTTTCTGCTTTCTCGTCTTGCCTCTGACATAAATTATTCTTATGTTTCAAATAGTTGGTCAACCCAAATAAACCTCAGGAGTTTATCGCATGGATTTAATCGAGCAGCTCAAGGAAATTGCAGGTTCCAAAAACATTACTGTTTCTCCGGTAGATTGCCTGGCTTATTCCCGGGACATGTCTATTCATTCGGGAACCCCTCAAGCGGTAATTTTTATTAGTAACACTGAACAGGTTAGCCAAATAATGAAATTGGCCAATGCGCATGGTGTTCCTGTTACCGCAAGAGGTACTGGCTCTTCAGTCACTGGGGCTGTGTTACCCATAAAAGGGGGTTGGATACTGGATTTTACCCGGATGAATTCTGTTTTGGAAATAAACAAGGCGGATTCCTATGCTGTTGTGGAGCCTGGGGTGATTTGTAACGCGTTAAACGCGAAGCTGGCGCCGTCTCATTTTTTTCCTCCTGATCCAGGAAGCGCAGCTATTGCAACCATAGCCGGCATGATAGCCACAAACGCCAGCGGTGTGAGAGCGGCAAAATACGGGACCACGAAGAATTATGTAAAGGGACTTACGGTAGTCCTTGCTGATGGCCGGATAATAAAAACCGGCGATATTGCTCCCAAGAGCACTGCCGGTTATGATCTTACCCAATTGTTTGCGAGTTCCGAAGGAACTTTGGGGATTATTACCGAGGCCATAGTCAGGATATTGCCTATGCCTGAATATGAGGCCTTTGCAAAAGCGTCTTTCCCCGATGTTGAGACAGCCGGAAAAGCCGTAGAAAAAATGTTTACCACCGGTCTTGAGCTGGCGACATGCGAAATCCTGGATAACGCATGCATTCAGGTGGCCAGGGACGCCCTCAAGATGGACATACCCCCAGAGGTTAACTGTCAGCTATTTATGGGAATAGACGGACCAAAAGCAGCGGTTCAGGAACAAATAGAAAAAATCAATCAAATTTGTAAATCTGTGGGCGGCTTAGAGAATATCTGGTCGGACAATCCTGTCGAAAAAGCCCAGCTATTTGCAGCACGCGGCGGCTTGGTTCCCGCCATGAGCAGACTTAGACCTCATCATCGCCTTGTTCCGCTTGTAGAAGATTTTGGGGTTCCCATTAGCCGCATTCCTGAAACAATAGCTGAAATCCAGAAAATCGGAGACAAATATGGATTCCCTGTAGCCACTTTTGGTCACATTGGTGATGGAAACCTTCACGCCACTTTTGTCATGAACCCGACTGATGCGAGTCATTGGGAAAAGGTCAAAGGCATAGCGCTGGAATTCATAGACATGACCTTGCGTTTTGGAGGCACAGTTTCCGCTGAGCACGGAATTGGGATGGCAAAAGCGCCTTATATCGGGAGGCAGCTTGGCGAATCACTTAATGTGATGAAACAGATCAAAAAGGCTTTGGACCCCAATAATATACTGAATCCTGGAAAAATGGGTTTTGATGACGCCATAACCGATATCCTGGATGAAAACAGTTTCATAAATTATCTTAAATTTCCTGAAAAAATAAGAAATTTCAGTGAAAAAGTTGACAATGAGATTTTGGCCTGCATTCAGTGCGGCTTCTGCCGGGCAGGTTGTCCTACTTTTGGCGAAACAACGCTTGAATCTCTTAATGCAAAGGGAAGGGTTACCCTCGCCTTCAACATGCTGTCAGGAACACTGGAACCCTCCGAAGACCTCGCAAAGAGGCTCTATCAATGTATGCTGTGTCTCAACTGCAAGTTTGTATGCCCGGCAAAAGTGAATGTTTCGGACATCATCAGAAGCGCCCGGCAAAGACTCGTCGAGGAAGGTTTTCTGCCCGAAGCGTTTAAGCTTGCGCTCAGTTCCATGTTGGATGCGGCAAACCCACTTCTGGCGGCGCCCGAAAAGAGAGCGGACAGTTTTCCCGCTAATTTCAGGAAGGCTGTTCCCGGTGAAACTGAAACCATACTCCATGTGGGGTGTGTAACAGGTTTTCAGGACGTCAAGATAATTCCCTCAGTCATCGACATACTGGAAAAGGTCGGAATAAATTACGGAGCTCTTGCGGAGGAAGAAACCTGCTGTGGCTATCTCGCGTATCTGGTAGGTGACATGGGGACATTCAGCAAAACCATGAATATCTATGAAGAAAAGCTGTCCAAATATAAACCCAAGAGCCTGTTAACGACATGCGCAGGGTGTCTCAAGACTTTTCGTGACCTGTATCCTGAGTATGGATCGCCTAATGGCTACACCGTTTCCCATGTGGTGGAACTCCTCGAGAAACTGGCTTTGGAAAATAAACTCAAATTCAAGGGAGATGCCCCTCCCGTGAAAGTGATCTACCATGATCCATGTGACATGGGCCGTCACATGGGTGTGTATGAGCCTCCACGAAATGTATTGAAATCGATTCCAGGGGTTGAGTTACTTGAATTTCCCATGAATCGCAATTTAGCCAAATGCTGCGGTGGCGGTGGCGGGATGAAGGGGTTTGACAATGAAATGGCCTCTGACATAGGTTACAAACGATTGCTTTCTGCGATTGACCTCGGGGCAGAAATTCTTGTTTCCGCATGCCCGTCATGCAAGGGATCATTCAACCAGGCGGCGGCTCGAGCAAGAAAAGAGAAAAAGGGCAAGATCAAGGTTATGGATATAACAGAACTCGTATCAAGCAGATTGGTTTAGACGCTCAAAGCGTATAGCGTTTATCAGGATGGGGCCGTGAGATTATCAGAAATTTTGACTCCATGTCATCACTCAAATCTCATGGCCTCAGCCGCATCTAGCCTGCTCGCCTTTCTTGCGGGCAAATATCCAGAGCTTATTCCCAGAACAAAGCCAAATATCACACCTCCCAATACACTGATCACGAACATGGCGTAGGACGGTGAGGTGTTAAGGGCTATTTTAAGAATCTGGACTGCCGCTGTCCCAACCACGATTCCCAGTAAGGCGCCAACCAGGCTTAAAGTGACCGCTTCAACAAGAAACTGGTTCATTATCATTTCTTCCGTAGCGCCCACCGCTTTCCTGAGACCTATCTCCTTTGTCCTTTCACGCACCGCGGCCAGCATCACGTTTGTGATCCCCAATCCACCGAGGATCACTATTACAAACAGGGCAGAATAAAGGAAAAGCTTTACTATCAGCGCTGCGTGCTTGATAGTCCTGATTCTCTCCGAAAAAACCCTGATTTCCATTGCTTCACTGTAACCGGGCTGATTTTTTACCAGAACTTCGTGAACCCTGTGTTGCAGTTCCTCTATCACATCCCAGTTTATGGCCCTTACATAAATGTCCTTTATTTCATACATGCCCGGAAAACGTGAACGCGCCACCGATAGCGGTATCAGGACGCTTTCCATGTAAGAAGGATCTTCCACACCACCAATGATGCCGACTATCCTGAAGTAATGGCCTCCTATAAATATCTGCTTGTTAAGCGGTTCCGGGTCATCCCCCATCAATAACCGTATAACCGTTGACCCGACCACACAGACATTATTTTTCCACGCAACATCATCGTTTGTTATTCTGCGGCCCTCAGCCATCGGGATATGTATGGTGTCAAAGAATTTTTCATCGACTCCGAGCAGTCTCCCTGGCATTTTTTTCATATTGTAACTAACTTCATACGTGCTAAAAACCGCCGGCGACACATGCCGAACTCCGGGCAGTTTTTCCAGGTCTTCGACATCCCTGAGAAAATATTGTCCACCGTGTTTTTTAGAACTCTTGCTATAGTCAAAATAAGCTTTGACAATGGTCGCGCTTCCCAACAATTCCAGGTTGTTTCCTAAATCAGACTCTACCGCTCCTCCCATCGTCAGAATAATTATGATGCCGGCTATCCCTAAGGATATTCCAATCAAAACACCTTTATATCGTCTCTTGTTACGGTATATCTGTCTTAGCGCTATCGTTGCCAAATCAGTAGTTTGCATATCGTGTTTAACCTGATTGCAGGATTCCTGTTAAATTGTCCTTCAGACTAAATAGACTATTTGAACGCTGCGTTCAACCTACCTAAAGGTTTTATCACCACTACCGTCAGATGGTTTGACTCCCTTGACATTGTCATCAATCAGTCGCAGGCTGAGCATGTTCAACTATTCTCTTCCGGATAAAACTTCTTCTTCCAGTCGTTGAGTATATTCAATGCCTGAAGGGGTGATATTTCGTCAATTTTCAGGCTTTGCAACTCTTTGGTCAAATCATCTGATCCTGAGGAGAACATTTCCAACTGGGCTACATTAGACAAATTTTTCCTTTTACCTTTTCTAGACCTTGAAATTTTTGGAGACCCCAGGGTATCTATTTCATCTTTTTCAAGGTTTTGCAAAATTTCACCTGCTCGTTTGATAACTTCTTCGGGGATTCCGGCCAACCTGGCTACCTGAATGCCGTAGGATCTGTTTGCGCCTCCAGGAGCCACCTTTCTCAAAAATACTATTTTTTCATTCCATTCTTTTACCTGGAAATGATAGTTGCGAACCCTTTCTTTTACCAAAGCAATGTCCACCAGCTCATGATAATGGGTTGCAAACATAGTTCGCGGCCCCTTTTTGTATATCCGGTCGTGAATGTATTCCGTAACCGCCCATGCTATTGACAATCCGTCGAAGGTGCTGGTTCCCCTGCCCACCTCATCCAAAAGAGCCAGAGATCTTTCTGTAGAACTGTTGAGCATCTCTGCTGTTTCACTCATTTCGACCAGAAAGGTCGATTGACCAAATGCCAGGTAGTCAGCGGCCCCAATTCTGGTGAATATTCGATCAACCAATCCTACGGAAGCCTCAGTAGCCGGAACAAAACTTCCCATCTGAGCCATTAGAGCTATCAGCGCGGTCTGTCTCATATACGTCGATTTACCAGCCATGTTTGGGCCTGTAATAATCAATATCTGGTGAGTAGACTGGTCGAGATAAGCGTCATTGGGAACGTAATTTTCGCGGTGTTCAAAAGTTTCGACTACAGGATGTCGGCCTTCAACGATCCTGATTTCATCTCCGTCATGTGTGCGGGGCATCGAGTAATTCCTGGTTGCGGCCACCTCCGCTAATGACGTCAGGACATCAATCGTCGCCACTTTGTGGGAAGTCTCCTGAATTCGTTGGACAACCTGAATCAGGTTATTTCGCAATTGCTCGAATATTTTCTCTTCCAGCGCCAGTATCCTGTCTTGGGCGTTCAAAACCTTCAACTCGTATTCTTTCAGTTCTTCGGTGATATAGCGTTCTGAGCCTACGAGCGTTTGCTTCCTCATGTATGTTGGGGGAACCTTGTTTTGGTTGCTTTTGGTGACTTCAATAAAATATCCGAACACCTTATTGTAGGACACCCGCAGATTGTTGATACCTGTAACCTGTCTCTCCCTGGATTCTATATCTGCAATCCACTGCTTACCACTTCTTCCAACCTCCCGAAGTTCGTCCAACTCCTGATTAAAGCCTGTCCTTATTACACCTCCGTCCTTGATATGCAGGGGAGGTGAATCATTCAGAGCCTCCCTGATTGCATGGGTAACATATGACAAGTCATCAGCCTGACTTAATTCGGAAAGCATCGGGTTGTCCTGATCAGTTAACAATCCAATCAGGCCCGGAAGTCTTTGCGTGGAATTCGCTAGCTGTACCAAATCCCTGGGTGAAGCGCTTCTCAACGCTATCTTGCCGACTATGCGCTCCAAATCGGATATTTCCTTGAGAAGGTCACGTATCTCTATCCTGAGGTTACTTTGATCAACAAGTTCATGAACAGCCAGGCTCCTCTTACAGATTTTCTCCACATCCATCAATGGGTACGATACCCAGTTTCTCAACAGACGCGCACCCATAGATGTCTTCGTTTTGTCCAGTATGCTTATGAGTGATCCTGTTACAGAGCCGTCCTTGAGGTTTCTGAAAATTTCCAGGTTTCTCAAGGTTGCATTGTCCAGAACCATGAATTCGCTCAGACTGTAAAAAGAGGGTGGTTTGATGTGAACAGGCGTCTCGAGCCGATTCTGCCTGACATAATTCAGCAAAGCGCCGACTGATGTCGTTGCGCATGAGGTCTCTTCCAGTCCGTATCCCTGAAGATTGTGAATTTCAAACTGATCTTTGATAAGATCAGATGCAGCTTTGGGATCAAATACCCAGTCATCGATTTCCCTGGAATATTGATTATCTTTTAAAATTCCTCCGAATTTTACATTCTCCCTGAATCCTGAGGCAATCAGCACTTCTTTCGGGTTTATTCTCTGGAGTTCCTGCTCAGCCAGGGAAGCGCTTGATGTTGAGGTTACCCTAAAATCGCCGGTCGAAAGATCGAATGACGCCAAACCTATATCCTGTGATTTTATGGTGAGACAGGCTATGAAATGATTTTCCCCAGGATCTAGAAGGCTGGTATCTTCAGTAAGACCCGGGGTGATTACTCTGGTCACCTCTCGCTTGACTATGCCCTTTGCATCCCGAGGATTTTCAATCTGATCACAAACAGCCACCCTCTCCCCCGCAGAGAGTAGTTTGGAAATGTAGTTGGAAGCCGCATGGTGAGGAAATCCGCACATCGGAACCTTTTCTTCCCTGTTCCGGTCCCGCGTTGTCAACGCAATGCCTAGTATCTTGGACGCCCTTTTCGCGTCTTCAAAAAACATCTCGTAAAAATCCCCCATCCTGAACAGAAGTATGGCGTCAGGATGACGACTTTTCTGAGCGCTATACTGGCGCATCATGGGAGTGATGGCGGGAAGACTGGTCATTAAATCAAGTTTTTCCTGATAGAAGAATCATGTGTGTTTTGAGGACATGATTGCATTGGGCCTACACGGGAATCCAGCGAACCACGAAGCTTAACGAATATTTCTTTATTTGTACAACAATATCAGATGTTCTCCAAGCGTGTACTGGAAGATAGCGGCCCGCAGGGTTCAGGTCTGACGCGTGCGGGGGTAGATTACAGCGGACATGTGATTGACATCCGAATGATTCAGCACTACATATATTAATGTAATATTACGACACCGGATCTATTATGAAAAAATATTTACCGACTTATTGCTGCTCAAACAAGACTCTTTTACACGAGAAGCAACTGATCTCCGATCAAACAGCCCAGAAAATTGAGTCTCTCTTCAAACTACTGTCGAATGTTACCAGGTTAAAGATGTTGCATGCCTTGGTAATAGACGGCGAATTAAGAGTCAGCGATCTTTCACGGAAGGTTGGAATGAAACCTCAAGCTGTTTCCAACCAGCTTCAAAAACTTGTGGACAGGCGCGTTCTATCCCAGAGACGGAATGGAGCGAACATATATTATTCGATATCCGATCCCTGTGTGATTGGTCTGCTGGCTCAGGGCCTTTGTCTTGTTGAAGACTCTGAGAACAATCTGGAGCATGAAAAATATGATGAAACAGAATAATCTTTCTGATCGAAATCCCGGAACTGTTTTGTTAGGTTCGGGAATTTTGGATATGGACAAACCTCGGACATTGACGCAAACATCCGGCTGATGTTCACAACCGGAGTCTCAGTTGAGCTCTCCACGTCTTGATCAGCCATTTATCACCGGGGTTTTAAAAACCCCCGCGGGAGACATTCCGGTCGTATCAAGCAGTCTAACTTTGTCTGACTGTTTGGGAACAGTAAAGGTTAGATGCGGCCTTGGACGTAACAATTATCAAGTAGACGCCGGGCTATATGCGCTAGGGAACCCTGATTCCGATTCAGAAATACTGGTGACATCAAATTACAAGCTTACGTTTGATATTGTTAGGAAAAGTCTTGCTAACAGGTCCTTGTGGCTGCTCGTTTTGGATACTGGTGGTGTGAACGTCTGGTGCGCAGCAGGCAAGGGGACTTTTGGAACCGACGAACTGCTTCGCAGAATCGCGTCATCCGCATTACACCTGTTGGTGCGGCATAGGCGTTTGATAACGCCGCAGTTGGGCGCGCCTGGAATATCAGCTCATGAGGTGAGAAAAAAATCCGGCTTCAAAATAATTTTCGGGCCCGTGGATTGCCGAGACATAACATCTTTTCTGGATAACGGACGCAAAGCTACTTCTGCAATGAGATTCAAATCGTTTGACGTTCTTGACAGGGCTGTCCTTATTCCCGTTGAGTTGTTTCACGCGTTGAAATATGGCCTGTTGCTGACGATGTTGAGCGTCATTATCAGCGGTCTTTTGGGGAATGTATCTTTTTGGAATGACGCCATGACCGGAGGTTTATTTTTTGGCGTTGGCTTGTTTGCTGCAATTCTTGGCGGCGCGATACTTTCTCCAATCTTTCTTCCATGGCTTCCCGGTAGATCCTTTTCAACGAAAGGTTTTATCATGGGTACATTTATTGCCTCGATTTGTCTGTTAGTTCGGTATGTTGTTTATGATAACCAATGGTCTTGGCTCGAGGTGATGACCTGGTTTCTGGTCATCACGTCTGTTACATCGTATTTGACGCTAAATTTTACAGGATCATCCACTTTCACGTCCCTGTCGGGCGTTCGAAAAGAGATGAGATGGGCATTCCCCGTGCAGTTATTTGCCGGTATATGCGGATCCTTGACCTGGTTTGGTCTGATCCTTACAAAATAAAGGACTGGTTTTGCCATGAGAAAGCAGGTTTACCTGAAAAATGTCAGCACATTGAGATTTAATCCCGATTTGTGCGTTGGGTGTGGGACTTGTTTGGAGGTATGTCCAAGGGAAGTTTTTGCCAGAGACAATGGAAAAGTCAAAATCATCGATTTTGACGCATGCATGGAATGTGGCGCATGTTCAAGGAATTGCGCTGTTCAGGCCATCTATGTGAAACCTGGAGTAGGATGCGCCGCAGCTATCATAAACTCAGCCCTGGGAAGAAAAGGTTCTTCATGTTGCTGCGTTATAGAACCGGAAGATAGCGCTTCTCCTAGCTGTTCCAACCGCTCGTCAGGCTGCTGCTAGGCCGGAACGGGTAGAGCTCCTGTAACCCCTACATCTCATAGCCATATTGATCAAATGTATTACGCCATCTGGTAGAGACCAGAGCTTTTTCAGCATCCGAAAGTTTGTAGGAATTTTTTTTGTAGTTCTTGAGCGATTCGATATATCTGTTCAAACGCTCACTAACCAGGTCAAAGTTTTTAAGATCGAGTGTTTCATAGATATACGCGATTGTTTTCTCGGGCTCTGCGTCCAGATCTTCATATTTGATTTCTATCATTGCTTTTGGATCGATGACGCGCCTGTCTCTTTCAAACAAGCTGAACAGCTCTTCGTACCATGAAAGTATCGTTTCCTGAACAAATTCTTGAGATGTGGTCTGCAGGTGAACATGAGCAAATGAATCTTTCCAGAGTTTTTTGGTAGACCCGAACACCTTGTAGGGATTTCTCACTATATGGATGAACTGGCAGTTTGGATACATTTCTGAAAGCAGTTTGATTCTTCCCAAATGAGGCGGCGATTTGAATAATAATCTTCCTCCTTCGGACAGTGTCATTTTCTTGATAAAAACAGACAAGCTCCTTTTCCAGGAGATCAAAGCGTCGAGAGACCAATTGTCCGGGTTAACAGACGCATAGGTCGCAGGGGCCGTTTGGGGGAAAAGGACTTTAAGGTATGGCGACACCAGGGAACTGGCCACTAAAGCAAATTCATCTTCATGCGGGGCCTCCGCTGAAAAAGCCACGTCATCCATTGGCCTTTTGGGAGGAGCTATTATATTGAAAATTACGTTTGCAACCTGACTATAAATGAAATGATTTGGAAAAGAAGCCTGGTATGCGGTGGGAGATGAAAATCGGGAATCAAGGCTCATCAGATTATGCAGATGAGTAGTCCCGCTTCTCCAGTGTCCTACTATAAACAATGGATCTGTTTCAATTTCAAAGTCTTCAATTTCCCTGGAATTGAAAAAAGTCTCACAACAACCAAGCATACTGTTTATTACGCCCATTCCAGTCAAAAAGGCCAAACGACTGTAACACGCCGGGTCAACCCGAAAATTGTTAAGGGCTAGTGACTTCAGTAACAACCTCAACGTCATGCCCGGCACAATCTGAGGACGAAATCTTAAAGTGTTGATAGGATACAATTAATCATTCCCTTACAGAATTTTTCAACTCGATATTATAGCACATTTTTCGACACATGGGCGCGTTATGGCAAAGTCTGTCGCATTTCCGGCCATCGGCTTTTCTGTTTTCAGAAATCCGGAGCTTGCTTTATATTAACAATAATGTAAAAAGAACTTTTGCTTTTTTTCAATTGGAATATGTCAACAAATTGTATCACTTTGCGGCCTGTGAAGGAGCTGGTATAATATTACAGGAGGACTTGATGGCTTTTCAGGGAAAAGTTTGGAAGTTCGGAGACGATGTCAACACGGATGAGATCATCCCCGCCAGATATTTAAGCTTTACCGATCCAAAAAAATTGGCTGAACACGTTATGGAAGACGCTGATCCGTCGTTCCCCCAAAAAGTGTCAAATGGTGACATCATAGTAGCCGGTAAGAATTTTGGCTGTGGCTCTTCCCGGGAGCACGCTCCTGTAGCAATCAAGGGGGCCGGAATTGCCTGCGTAATAGCGGCTGGTTTCGCCAGAATTTTTTATAGAAACGCTTTTAACATGGGATTGTTGATACTTGAATCTCCGGAAGCCTCTGAAAAAATCCGGGAGGGAGACACCATTGAAATCAACCAGAAATTGGGCAACATATACAACATAACCACGGGTGAAAGCTTTAAGGTCACTCCTATACCTAACTTTATGGACGAATTGATTAGTAATGGCGGATTAATAGAACACATAAAAAAATCCGGGGCCATATAAAAACTGTCTTATCCGGTTGGATTCTCATCTATTTCAGGTATGTTGGCGTTAACTTCCTGAGTCAGGTTTCATGTGACAAGTTAGGAAAATTAACGCCAAATGAATTTGGGTCTTTAAAAAATTGTAAAAAGAGTAGAGTATAGAAAAGTAATGTTTACGCCATATTGCTTTTTCCTATTAAATTGATCGAATACCCTGGTGATCGGAGGTTCCCTAAAGTGCGCGTTCTGATGATAACGCCTGAAGCGACGCCTTTTGCCCAGACTGGCGGTTTGGGAGAGGTGTTACAAGCGCTCCCAGTTGAACTAACTAGCCTCGGAGTGGACGTTGATGTTTTGATGCCAAAATATCGAGGAATTTCCGATGACAAATTCGATATAAAGAAGCTTGACCTTGAAATTGAAGTTTCGTTAAACGCCAAGCTGGTGAGAGCGGGGTTGTGGCTTCACGTAGCCCCTGGCGGAGCCAGATACTTTTTTCTGGATTGCCCCGAGTATTTCGACCGCGACAACCTTTATGGAACTGCTCACGGTGATTATGACGACAATGCCGAAAGGTTCGTGTTTTTGACACGCGCAGCCATCGAAGTCTCCTTGATCACCAATACGCAATACGACGTTTTTCATTCCCACGACTGGCAAGCTGCCCTTACCCCTGTTTATCTGAGGACATTGTACGCCGGTGAACCAACTCTCCAGAGCAGCGCGGCCATAATGACCATTCACAACCTCGGGTATCAGGGCATATTCTGGCATCTTGACATGCCTCTGGTCGGGGTAGGCTGGGAATTCTTCACACCAAGTCACATGGAATTTCACGGAAAACTTAACTTCCTCAAAAGTGGAATAGTGTTTGCCGACGAGGTGAGCACCGTTTCACAAGGTTACAGAAATGAAATATTGACCCCTGAGTTTGGATTTGGACTCGAGGGCGTGCTGCAGGAAAAAGGGGATAGGTTGTCCGGAATTCTAAACGGCGTAGACTATCATATCTGGAATCCGCAAACCGACACGCTCATTCACACGAACTATTCTCCTGAAAACCTGCAAGGTAAGCTCAAGTGCAAGGCAGACCTTCAGAAACTGGCATCCCTTCCGGAAAAACCATCAACACCCATCATTGGTATGGTAAGTCGATTATCCAGTCAAAAGGGCGTGGATTTATTGCTGGACGTAATCCCTTCCCTTGTTACCCAGGATGTTCAACTTGTTTTGCTCGGAACTGGAGACGCTCATTACCAGAAAGCTTTCTCCGAAATTAATCAGTCGCACGGCGATAAAGTCGCTACCTTTCTAAGCTATGACTATTTTCTGGCACACAAGATATTTGCG
>CAITZA010000378.1 GCA_903896745.1 uncultured Desulfomonile sp.
ACATAAACTATTTCTACACGCTTCTGACCCGTGGCCGCATCCGATATCTTATTAATGACGTCCCTTACGGCGTCATAATTCTTGAAACTACTGAACCCGGCATTGATCGTTCTGGACAGCTCGGCTAAATATTCACCGGTGTTCGGAGGAAGCGCGCTTGTCACCTTGTCTAAAAAACTTACCATACTCTCGTAAAAAACCGTTCCCTGAAAAACCCTCAAAACATCCTTTCCCAAATGGAGGGCCATAAGTTCTGTCAGATTTATCGGCAGCGTGAAATTGAACTTGTTCACATCTAAATGCTTCCACACCGTCCGATTCTCCGCTTTTTCACTATAAATCGGAAAACCACAATTTAATAGGGTGCTTAAGTCCCTGTATATTCCCCTTTTACTGTGCTGAACTTTTTCGGACATGGCGGCTACAGACACCCCCTGTTTACTAGCCTGAAGAATTCTCAGAATTTTCCACTGCCTGACTAGCTGATCCTCTGCCATGACTCCCCCTAGAATCATTAATGAATATTATGTTTACAGGTCCTTATAAGTTATTAACACCTCATCGGTTTCCACCGCTTGCCCCGGCTTGATCAATATCTTGTCGATTACTCCATCCCTTGGAGAGGCCACTGAACTCTCCATCTTCATCGATTCCATGCGTAACAATTCCTGACCTTTTCTGACCAACGCGCCTTCCTGAACAGACAGGGCGGTGATCAGGCCGGGCATGGGGCATCGAAGGGCATTCTCCTGAACCGTTTTAATATCCCTAAGCATGAAATGCGCAACACTCCACTCAAGAGGAGTGTAAATTTCAAATCTCCGGACTATGCCCGAAAAGACCGCGCGGATGTGGTTCTCCTGATATTGGAGTCTAAACATGTGAGACACGCCATCTATCTGTAGCTTTAACCTGCGCCTGTAATATTCAAAATCAGGAGCGACAATCCTGTATGTCTTGCCATTTACATTGATGTTCCACGCACTAGGCTGCTCAGATCTTTCCAGGGAGACCTGAAAGACATCTGGGAAAGCCCTGACGACATATCTGTGGGGAGGATCATGCGAATCGACTGCGCCAACAGAGGGTATCATGTGTTTAAGAGAGTTCCTGACCTGATTTCTACGTGTATGATAGATCAGCAAGGCGGCCATGGCCATATAATGGAGATTCTCTTTTGAAGGCGGGATTTTGCTTTGCCCGTCGGAGAAATACTCCCCTATGAAATCGGTCGAAAGGGCCCCACTTACAAATGCGGGATGCGCGAGCACGGAATTTGCGAAATCCACATTGGTTACAACCCCCTCAATGTGATAACCGTTGAGGGCTCTAATAAGAGTCTTGCGGGCGTCCTCACGATCTGCGCCCCATGCGGCTACTTTTGCCAGTAACGAATCGTAATGAATGGTGATGGCGCTACCGGCGTCCACGCCACTGTCAACACGAACATTTTTCCCTTTAGGCTGGGCGTATCTAGTGATCATACCGGTTGTCGGCAAGAACCCTCTGGAAGGATCTTCAGCGCAGATTCGGGCTTCTATCGACCATCCATTTATGAAAACCTCATCTTGGGTGACTGGGAGCTTCTCACCGGCTGCGATGCGAATCTGGAGCTCCACCAGATCAAGGCCGGTAACCATTTCTGTAACAGGATGCTCAACCTGCAGTCGTGTGTTCATTTCCAGAAAATAGTAATTCCCCTGATTATCAAGGATGAATTCTACAGTTCCGGCCCCCGAATAGCCGGCGGCCCTGGCCAGATCACACGCCGTCTGTCCCATCACCTGACGAAGATTATCATCGAGCGCCAGCGACGGAGTCTCTTCTATTACCTTTTGGTATCTTCGCTGAATCGAGCATTCTCTTTCCCCCAGATGTATCACATTGCCGAACTTGTCCCCCATGACCTGTATTTCGATGTGTCTGGGACGAACAACAAAACGTTCTACAAAAACCCTGTCATCTCCAAAGCTTTTGAGGGTCTCGTTACGACACGCCTCAAGCGCTTCAGGGGCCTCATCCCTGCTCATTACAATTCGCATACCGCGACCGCCACCACCGGCGGCGGGCTTGAGCAATACAGGGAATCCTATCTCGTCACATGCGGACAAAGCTTCTTCGAGGGTCTCGACCGGATTCTCCCTGCCCGGAACCACTGGAACCCCAATTTTTATCGCAAGCGCCTTGGAGGCCGTCTTGTCACCAAGCAAGGCCATAGCGTCCGCTGAAGGGCCTATGAAAACAAGACCTTCCTCCTCAGCCATCCTTGCAAAATCAGCGTTTTCGGAAAGGAATCCGTAGCCGGGATGCACCGCCTGGCAGCCATGAGCAAACGCAGCCCTGATAATCTTCTCAGGGTTTAAAAAGGAATCCTGGGCTCTTGCAGGTCCTATTAAACAGGATTCATCAGCCGCTTGCACATAGGGCGCCCTGAAATCGACCTCTGAGTAGACTACTACCGAAGTTATGCCCAAACGACTGCAGGTTCGTATAATTCGAACCGCTATTTCACCCCTGTTGGCAATCAGTATTTTCTCGAACACTTTTTTTCCTTAAAGTGGAATGTTCCCGTGCTTGCGCTTGGGCCTGACAGTGTGTTTTCCTTCAAGAACCTGAAGGCTGCGTATCAGTCTTCCTCTTGTGTCCCTGGGGAAAATAACATCGTCAATATAACCGCGCTTGGCAGCCAGAAAAGGATTTGCGAATGTTTTCCTGTAAATGGCCTCTTTTTCCATAAGGGCTGCTGACGGGTCATCGGCAGCCTGTATTTCCCGGCGGTATATGACCTCAGCAGCGCCGCGAGGCCCCAGGACCGCTATCTCAGCCGTCGGCCAGGCATAGTTTATGTCCGCGCCAATGTGTTTGGAATTCATGACAATGTAAGCCCCACCGTAGGCCTTTCTGACCACAACTGTAATACGAGGAACAGTGGCCTCTATAAAGGCGTATAGCAGCTTGGCGCCATGACGTATGATCCCTCCGTGTTCCTGCTCAGGTCCAGGCATAAAACCTGGAACATCAACAAAGCAGATTAACGGTATGTTAAACGCATCACAGAATCTTACGAAACGCGCCCCCTTCGCTGAAGCGTTACTGTCAAGCACACCGGCCAGAATTGCAGGCTGATTTGCTATAAGCCCTATTGTCTTGCCACCCAGACGCCCAAACCCCACAATCAGGTTCTTTGCAAAACGCTCATGAACTTCCAGGAACTCAGCCCCATCAAGAACGCTATTTATTAAAACCTTCATGTCATAAGGCTGGTTTGGGCTTACGGGAACCAGGTAATCCAGGACTGGATCCTTCCTGTCGATCGGATCACGCAAGTCAAGCAAGGGCGGTTCCTGGTTGTTGTTGGAAGGTAGGTAGTTAATCAATCTGCGAACTTCCCGCAGACAGAGGATATCGTTTGGGAGGACAAAATGAGCGACACCGCTTCTGGTCGAGTGAACTCCGGCCCCTCCGAGATCATCAAAGCTGATCTCCTGATGTATGACCGTCTTGACCACGTTTGGGCCTGTTACGAACATGTAGGATGAATTATCGACCATAAATGTAAAATCAGTCATCGCGGGGCTATATACAGCTCCGCCAGCGCAAGGCCCCATGATGCATGAAATCTGTGGAATAACTCCGCTTGCCATGACATTGCGGTTGAATATCTCGCCGTAAGCGGCCAAGGCATCGACGCCCTCCTGTATGCGAGCCCCACCGGAGTCATTAAGGCCTATAAAGGGCGCCCCAACACGCACGGCATGATCCATGACCTTGCTTATCTTCTCGGAATGCGCCTCACCAAGTGATCCGCCGATGACTGTAAAATCCTGGCTGAATATGAATACCTCGCGACCATCTATTGTGCCGTGACCTGTTATTACGCCGTCACTCAGGTGTTCCTTTTCACCCTGCAAATGCCCGCCACGTCCCGCCTTCAATACGTCGAATTCCTCGAATGACCCCTCGTCCAGCAAAAGGTCAACCCTCTCACGGGCCGTAAGTTTGCCTCGAGAGTGTTGTTCGTCTATTCTCTTTTGGCCACCGCCGCTTCTGGCTTCATCCCGCATGCGCTTGAGGCTGGCCAGGTTGTCCTGAATTGCCCAGTCCGGTCCGCGGTTATTTCGGCAGTCCGATAAATCTGTTTTTAGAGGGGTGTCTTCAAAATCTTGAGGAGCCTTTTCCATTTTCTTCTCCAATTTTCCATGCTAACTCTTGAACTTCGCAGGTCTAGCGCCAAATAGTCAAGCACAATCGGCTGATGTGCCGTTATTTAAGGCGCAAGTCTCTTTTGATCACCGAGTTTCGCGTTGACATATCCGCAAACCTACTGTATGGTTGTTACCATTCCTAGTTATCACATTGATATCATTAGCCTACAGGCGCGTGCGCCGGCTGCTTTGCAGAATAATAAAAGATTTGAGTCCACACGACTCCTCTGGCACACACAGGATTGTAAATCTGATCGCGACTCGGTACCCCTTGACCATGTTTAGACTGGCGCTAATACAGATGGCTCTCTAGGTCTGGTTATTCTAGAACATTACAGGAGGAGGCATAGAAGCGACATGAGGTTTGATCAAACCAACCCCAATATTGGAAGACGGGAGTTCTTGAAGGCGTCGGCTGCAATTGGCGGCGCAATAGTTCTCGGCGGTTCCTCAGGCGTTCTGGCGCAGTCCACGAAGCGAATTTCTATAGCGACTGGGGGTATGGGCGGCGTATATTTCCCGCTGGGCGGAGCAATAGCCGCTGCCATTACCAAGTACGTGCCGAATGTAGAGGCCGCGGCTGAGGTCACTGCGGCGTCTGTCGATAATTGCAAGCTGGTCGGCGCAAAAAAATCCGACCTCGGCATCGTTATGGGAGATACAGCCTATGACGCATACGCCGGCGCCGCAATGTTCAAGCAAAAACTTCCCATCTGTAACCTGGCTGTTCTGTACTCAAATGTAATGCATGTAGTTGCCAATCAAACCAAAGGTCTCAAGAGCGTGACAGACCTGAAGGGTAAAACCATCTCGACCGGCGCTCCCGGAAGCGGAGTAGAAGTCATGGCGCTCAGAATTCTCGAGGCAAACGGAATCAACCCCGACAAGGACATAAAGAGAGACAGGTTGGGCGCATCAGAATCGGCAGGCGCTTTGAAAGACGGAAAGATAGAAGCCTTTTTCTGGTGTGGCGGTGTTCCAACAGCTTCCGTGCTCGACCTTGCCGCCTCGCCTGGTATAAAAATCAATTTCATCCCTAACATGGATTCAATCCAAAAAATGACAGCAAAATACGGGCCCGTTTATTTTGGCAAAAGCATACCCAAAACCGCTTACTCCGGTATGGAAGCGGATGTGCCAGTGGCAGCCGTAGGCAATCTCCTCATTGCGAATGAGGCCATGGAAGACAAGCTGGTTCGCGACATCCTTACCGCAATGTTTGATCACAAAAGTGACCTCGTAGCTGTCCATAAGCAGGCTGAGGATCTTGATCTCAAGGAAGCCGTGATAGGCTCCCCTATTCCATTTCATAAAGCCGCTATTGCCTTTTACAAGGAAAGGGGTTTGAAAGTGGAATGACGACCGTTCGCCGGAATCTCCGGCGTTCAAATCAGATACTGTGGTTGATGATAATCCTTTCGATGATCACACTTTCAGGGCTGCTATTTAGTTTTCCGGTTTTAGAAATCAGCAGCCCTCGAAACCTGATACCTGTTAATGACGGGGATCAATTCATTCATTCCTTCACTCATTCAATGTATCAGGCGCCAGTAAATGAGACGTTCATCATAGAGAACGGACAGTTAAGGTTACTTGCCGTAATGACTCCAAGCGTGGCTGTCCTGGAGTACTTCGGGCTGGATAGTCAGGACGTGAGGGGTCGCAACCTGGTTTTTGAGTCTTTTACAATACCGGTTGCCAGCGTCGGGGCTCACATCATCAAAATCCGCGACACAGAGATTAACCTCGAAACGGGAGAGGATTGTCCGGAAAAAATTCATCTGAAAATATCTAGAATAAACTTATGGGAATATCTCCTGGAAAGATTGTCAGCATTTTTGATCTGAACAACCTATGATATACTTTTTGGTCTGCATGTCTGTTTTACATTACAATGCAAGACTTATGGGTGTTATGACGCGGCGCAACATCGACTGAGTTGGGGAAAACGAATGGTGAATCAGGATTCCGGGTGGGACAAAAACGAACGGTTGAAGAAGGTTGAAGAGGTTATCCAGCAGGAAGAGGGTATAACCCGCGATCCGAACTATGTCTGGACGCTTATAATTACGGTCATAGCAGTTGCAAAC
>CAITZA010000379.1 GCA_903896745.1 uncultured Desulfomonile sp.
TATTGCAAACGGCACATGAGTGATTTCGTAACGCCCGGATTCTCTAGGTTTTAAAGATCCTCCCAATCTACCAAAAGCCTCTTCGAAGAAGGATTTTATGAAATGAGGCTGCAATTTCCGCGCTTCGGCCTTCTCCAGGTCTTCCTTTATGGCAAATATCCTGGCTGTATCCATTGTGTCCGAAGCCAAAGCGTTATCCTGAAGGATCTGCTTGAGGTGTTCCCTGTCCAGGAACATGTCAACCTGTTCGTAAAGCTTCTTTCGGATGTCAGGACTATCGCCGTAACGGACAGCCTCAATCAGCAATTCCTTAAGTGACCTTTCCCTAAATACCTCACCCAGGATGTCGAACACTCTTCCGCCAAGAGCTTCCCTCTCCATATCAAGCTTTTCAAGCAGGCGTTGATATACTTGCCCCTCACGCGTTTCATGCGCCACGACGTTCCACAGATGACAGACTTCTGTTTGTCCAATACGGTGAATACGACCAAATCTCTGTTCGAGGCGGTTTGGATTCCAGGGGAGGTCGTAGTTGACCATGAGGTTCGCACGCTGAAGGTTCACGCCTTCACCTGCCGCATCAGTGGCTACAAGAACCGATATTTCCCTGTCCTGGGTGAAACGTTCCTGGACACGCCGCCGCTCCTCCCGCTTTACGCTACCATCAATTCGCAGAACAGCGTCGTCCCTTCCCAGAAGTTTCCGGATTCTTGCTACGAGGTAGTTAAGGGTATCCCGATGTTCCGTGAAAATAATGATCTTGCGCCTAATACCATTGGCGTCAATCATTTGCGGATTGTCCTGGAGGAGCCTTGACAACTCGTCCCATTTCCTGTCACTGCCGGAAAGGCTTATTTGACGCGCTTTGTCTTCGAGGTCCTTTAGAATTTTAATCTCAGCTTCCAGTTCATGAAGGTTGGTAGCCGCTGACGTTGTCTCGACAAGTTTTTCTTCCAGTTCCTCGAGTTCGGCGCTTGAAGCCTCATCGTCTATGTCGTCCAATTCCTCCTGAGTGAGGAGAGGGAAATCATTCTTCTGATGGCCGTAGAGATTTCCCCGCTGGACAAGTTTTCCTTCATTTAGACGCTGTTCAAGATTTATCCGCCGCCGCCTCAGCGAACTGTAAATTGCAGCAGGTGACGAGGCCAATCGACGCTGGAGTATGGTGAGAGCAAAACCAATGGTACCCTTGCGTTTGCCGTCTTCAAGCTTGTCGGCCCGGTTCATCTCCTCCCGGACATAATTGGTAACTTTTTCATAAAGTTCGGCTTCAGCATCCGAGAGTTCGTAATTTACCGTGTAGGCTTTTCGCTCCGGAAATAGCCTTGTCCCATCAAATTTCAGCAAGTCCTCTTTTATCATTCGGCGCATGAGGTCACTCGTATCAACCTTGTGAACGCCGTCACGAAATTTTCCATAGAAGCGGTCAGAATCGAGCAGGGCAAGAAAGAGCTGAAAATCTTCCTCCTTACCATTGTGCGGGGTCGCAGTCATTAACAATAGGTGACGTGTCTTACTGCCGACAAGTTCACCGAGCCTGTATCGCTTGGTTGTTTTGAGTTCACCACCGAAGAAATGGGCCGCCATCTTGTGAGCTTCGTCCACAATTACCATGTCCCATTCGGAATTTTCGAGTTTGTTGCGTAATTCCTCATTCCGGCTCAGCTGGTCTAGCCTGCAGATGAGAAGGTGGTTTTCATTAAACGGATTGCCGGACTTCGACGACTGGTCAAGCTCCCATGAAAATATTTTGAATAATACCCCAAATTTGTCATCAAGCTCATCCTGCCACTGCTCCACAAGTGAACCGGGAGCAATTATCAGGCATCTCTTGAGGTCTCCCCGAACCATTAGTTCACGAATTAACAATCCGGCCATAATTGTTTTCCCCGCGCCAGGGTCATCAGCCAGAAGAAAACGTAATGGTTGTTTTGGCAGCATGGCTTCATATACGGCTGTTATCTGGTGGGGTAACGGGTCAACGTTTGACGTATGAACCGCCATCAGAGGATCAAACAGATGAGCCAGGCGGATGCGGTTTGCTTCCGCCCCCAGTCTGAATAAGGCCCCGTCAGCGTCAAATGACCAGGGACGGCCTTTTTCAACCAGAGATAGGCCAGATTCATCGTCCCGGAACAGCATCCGCTCTTCAACATTGCCCTTGGCTGTCCGGTAAAGGAGGCTTACAGTGTCAACCCCGAAAAATGTGACTTTCTCAATCGTCACCGGATTGTTCGGTGTTATTCCGTTAATTACAGCATCAACTTTTATGTCTTCCAGTTTCAAGATAATCCCCCAGTTAACCGGTTCTCAAAAAAGCTGTAAAGGCGACTATGCGGAGTGTATCACCGACATGTGCCAGAAACGGGCATTCCAGACTTTTATGCAGAAAAATACTCTCGGGAAACGCTACACGCTCAACAAAGGAATTCAACGAGCTTTCCGACAGGGTGAATACTTTTAGCCACTACCGGTATTAGCTTTTTTTACCACATTTTCGGCATGCTCCATACAAATTCTTGACAAACAGTCAGGACAGATGCCGTGGCTGAAATCGGCCGAGGTTCTGTCGCGAACGTAAGTCTCAATCTCAACCCATTTGTTGCGCTCATCACGGATTTTCTTGCAGTGTGAGCAGACCGGAAGAATCCCCTGTAATGTTCTAACTTCAGCGAGCGCATTATTCAAATCCGCATATTTTAATTTCAGAGCTTCCTGAGCAAGGATCAGATCTCCCTCGTAGCGCGAGGTGTTTAACAGGACGAAACAAAGGGTAACGACAATTTGCAGAATCATGATAGCTACAAAAAACACGGACTCGACGGGGGACGGCATTAACAACTGAAAATCGGGAATAGTCGTCGCCCATATTGCCCTCGACATTATCAAAGCGCTAGCCACAACCATCTCTACGCCAATAATGTGATAGAAAGTGGAACTGGACCTTGAATACTCCCTGAGAGCATACCAGGCAGTCGCTAAATGAAAACAGGAAAAAACAGATGACACCA
>CAITZA010000380.1 GCA_903896745.1 uncultured Desulfomonile sp.
AGGCCGGAAGGAACTTGCCAGAAACGGAATTGTTGAGCCGGATTATAACCGGGATGTGGCGGCGGATTTTCCGGACATGCTGAAAATTGTAGAGGAGAAGGTTAAGCCGGAGAGAGACAGGTGCCAACGAGAGATTAGGCGAAGACGGTGGTGGCAATATGCTGAAAGAGCCCCACGGCTCTACTCCGCCATATCAGGGATGGAGCGGGTGTTGGTGAGGTCGAGAATAGCCAACCTCAATTCCATCGTTTTTGTCAAAACTGACCAAGTGTTTGCCGAGAGGCTTGTCGTTTTTCCATTCTATATTTGCTGTCATTTGTCGCTGTTACAATCATCGGTTCACACAGAATGGCTGACAAAATACGCAGCCTCGATGCGGACGGACATCCTATATAGTCCGACAGATTGCTTTGAAACTTTTCCCTTTCCTAAACAAATAGAGCTGTTGACCGTCTGCGGGACACAATATCATGACCACCGGCAATCCATAATGCTCTCCCGCCAGGAGGGTCTGACTAAAACCTACAACCGGTTTCACAAAAAAGAAGAAAAGTCATCGGATATTGTTGAACTCAGACGCCTGCATGTTGAGATGGACTACGCTGTTGCTGCGGCCTACGGGTGGACTGACCTTGAGCTGGGGCATGGATTCCATGAGACGAAACAGGGTGTGCGGTATACGGTGAATGAGGCGGCCCGTGTGGAGATACTGGACCGGTTGCTGGAGCTGAACTTTCAGCGGCATGATGAGGAAGTGAAGAAGGGGCTTGCTGAAGTCAAGAAGGATAAACCGAAGACAAAGACCAAAAAGGCTGGGGCGGCGAAGACGCTGAGTATGGATTTTGGGTGAGATGGGGATGGCATGGCTGAAGCAGCCGGGAGATGGGAGATTGGAGATGGAAGTTGGGGAAAGGCATGGATTCCCTCTTTCGAGGGAATGACATGAACTGGATTCCCTCTTTCGAGGGAATGACAAGAGGTTCTGTCATCGCGGGCTTGAGTTTGTCGTCCCCGACTTGAGCTTGTCATCCCCGACTTGATCGGGGATCCATTCTTCTACTGGATTCCCGTTTGCACGGGAATGACTCGGACTGGATTCCCTCTTTCGAGGGAATGACAAGAGGTTTTTCATCCCCGGCTTGCAGAACCTTACATAGCCTTAGGCGGAACCTTTATTCTTTTCTTTGTCTTATCGGAAACCTTCTTGTCTTTGTCTTTTTTGTCCTTTTTCACCTCAGCCTTTTTTATCTTTTTGGCGGGCTTGTCTTCGACGGCTTCCTTGATCTTTTCCGGTTGTTTTTCCTTGGGTGTGAAAATGTCTTCCTTAATTACGGTTGCCGTTTCTGCAACACCGTTAGTGGGGGGGGCTCCGAATTGACTGAGCATGGTCTTGATTTCCACCGCCAGCCTGTCGAGCGCCCAGGAGATCTGAGGGGCCAGCAAGGCTTCTGAAAGTTTGTTCCATGTGTCAGGAACTATTCCTCTGGCCACGAGAGGCGAACAACCAATCTGTTCTTTTCCTACCGCATACAAGCCAACAGCATCGGCTTTCGTTGCCATAAAAACGTTGATCGTGACTGACAGTATGATAGCTGCAATGAACAGTCTCATATTAATACCCCAAATAATAATAGCTTTAATTTTAGTATACGGAATTTTTAAAAAAAATCAAGAAGTTCTAGCTTTTGCTTCTATTGCTTCAATATTGGTATGTATTTTTCAGCAACCAATATGAAAATACGATTTTTTCTTCCACATTGATGGCAGGGAAATATTACCGCCTGTTGAATGGCCATAACCTGGAAACAACCTGATCCCTGATTCTCGTGAAAAATGGCAGTGGATCATCCAGGGCAAACCAGGCGCCTTCCCTAATGCCTTTGAGTGATTTCAGGAAATCCAGGAGCGTAATTTCGCCATTTATGTAATGAAGGTACGCTGAGCGTAAATCCCTGTCTTCTACAATCCATTTTCGGCCTTCCACCTGCCCATCATGTGGAATTTTTTGTCCCGTGACGTCCAGATACATGGCTCGAATCACATCCAGACCGTTAAACCCCACAAACAATCTGAATGTTGAACCTACCCTTGGATTGACGTCGAGTATTTTGTAATTGCCGTCTTCCGGATCGTACCGGTAGTCGATGTCAACGATCCCACGGTATCCAAGTTTTTTCAGGAAAGTGATGGAAGTCTCGTTAACGATTTCGTTTGACACGCACTCCCCTAGCGAGGTGTACCCCGTATAAACCGGAGCCTGCCGCAACTTTTTTCCGGTGAATGATACCAGACAGTTTGAGTGGCTATCAAAATAACCATTGAACATCCAGTCCTGAGTCCTGTCGCCCTGAATGCATTCCTGAAATATGCAATTGGTAAAATTAAAACTGGCGCCCGGGTTGGTTTCCTCGATCAATTCTTTTAGTGAATGAACCACGATAGCCTTTTTTACAGACATGGAATCGAGCTTGGTCCAGTCCAGCGGTTTGATAATCACCGGAAAGACTGCATTCTGTATAAATTCATCAAGTTCAGCCCTGGATTTCGGGAAAGCAGACCTTGCCGTAGGAATGCCATGCCTGACAGCCAGCTCATGCAGCCCCTGCTTGCTACAGAGGCTCTCCACAAGGCTGGAATTACAATCTGGAAAAATGAACATCTCTTTTAGGGTTGCTGAGTGTCTGGCAATAAATCTGGCGTAGAAATCAAATGTGGGTATGAGAATA
>CAITZA010000381.1 GCA_903896745.1 uncultured Desulfomonile sp.
CCTTCTGCCCCATATTTCTCCTGAAACATCTTTCCATACTCGAAAATCCTGGTTATGTCGTGCCGTTCTAACTTCCTGTCAGGATCCTTGTCGATCCATTCATGCAGTTCCAGGTAATCCTTTCCCGTATTATTTTTACTCATTTGAGCGTGTTTCTCGATACTGGGCATGGCATTTTCCTTCCTATGTTTGTTTTCTACGAAAATATTCGTAAATATCGTCGAACATCATTGAACCGCGTTCGACGCGATCTTCATCTGATTTGCGTGACAAGACTATTCCATCGATCAGCGCTAATATCCCGGACGTCTCAGGGTTACCGTATTTTGAATCTTTCAGGTCAAGATCATGAATGATCCTGCCGATCTCCAGAAGAGCCTTGTCTGTTAGTCCAAAACGCTGAACCATGACTTCAAAACTGCAATGATCTCCATCGTGAGTAAACTCTCCTTCAAACATGTCGAATCGGAGTTCCCCGGTTCTTGGACGATAAGCCCTCTCTGAAACGAATCTGAAAGAAGCGTCGGGATCTATGAAACGCCTTATGAACCAGGCGCATGCCATCCTGTCCACATACACCGCCTTTCGTGTAACCCAGGTGCGTCCGCTATATTCATGGATATCCATGATGCCAGGACAATCCGCTTCCTCATCCCTTCGTCGCAGTGATTCAGAAAGCCTGAACTCCATTTTTTCAATGAGCCTGGATGCCGCTTCACAGCCACTTGCGCTGAAAAAATCCAACTTCTTGATAGTCGCAAATCGCCTCTTCAATCGAGCCAGGGAATTCCCCAGTTCCGACCGCTCCTCACCGGTTATCGAAGGCGCCTGCGGTGTTGCGTCCAGAATTGACTCAGCTTCCCGGCAAATCGCAGCATAATCTTCGTCACGAGCCTGCCGGAACAACGCCTCAACCTGCTCGTCTGTAAGACCATCTACAAAACTTGCCGCACAAATTGACGCCTCGGCGCCAGCCTCCAGTATGGCCCTCAGAACCCACTGGAAATCCTCGAGAGTCTGATCATTCCTGGGGATTACATAGACTGCGTTTTTTATGGCTACCGCCCCCAGGCTCTGCAGTTTCCTCCATATCTTTACCCGTAAATAGCCAGGCTTTGGTGGTATCTGATGAATCAGCAGCAACCATTTTCCTTCAGGGCATTCAGTCATCAATCAGCCTCCAGAGTGACACTTGACAGAAATATGATACAGATGTATCTTCTTGTCAAGAGCCATGAAAAACATAGCTCGGGTTGCAAGAAAATCGTTTCCCGAAACTCAAAGAATTCAGGCATCGATGATATGATGACAACCTGAAACTGGCATGAGGTAGACTTCCTCTTGCTGGATTCACATGAAAGAAATCCAGAATAAATAATAAATGGAGGCATTAAAAAAATGGCAGAATTCATAACTCCCCAGGAATTAAGAGATCTGATGGCAGGTGATAGGAAACCCTGCCTTCTGGATGTCCGCAGAAAAGCGGATTACGAATCCTCACCAGCGAAAATCAGAGAAGCTGGTTGGAATGACCCAGAAAAAGTCGATCAATGGATTGATGAAATTCCTAAGGATAAACCAGTGGTGCTGTACTGCGTTAAGGGCGGTTCTGTAAGTCAGTCAATCTCGGACCGTCTCGAGAAAACCCATCCTGATGTCAGATTTCTTGAGGGAGGGATCAAGGCATGGATAGCATTGGGTGAAGAGGTTGCAGAGTGAAACATTCTGTCATTTGAGGGTTAGTATTATTACCAGTTGTTTTCTTGCTGTTTCTTTGCCCCTGGGCGCATGAAAAAGCGCGCCGTCAATTGTTTCGCTTAAGACCGAGGGCGCTGTTCAAGAACAGGAGTCTGAGTTGGAAAAGAACATTGTAGACGAAAACAGGCCTGCAGACCTTGTATGTGAGGGTATTCCAGCCAGGGAGGTAACGTTTCGCGAGGCTTTTTGGGTTTGGGTCAAGGTTGCCCTTAACAGCTTTGGTGGACCAGCGGCCCAGATTGCAGTCATGCATCGGTATCTGGTGGAGGAGAGGCGATGGATCAGTGAGGAACGTTTTCTGCACGCGCTTAATTACTGCATGCTTCTTCCCGGACCGGAAGCTCAACAGTTGGCAATTTACATAGGATGGCTTTTGCACAAAACGTGGGGCGGGATAGTGGCCGGCGCCCTGTTCGTCATTCCCGGTTTTCTTTTCATGCTCATCTTGAGCGTTCTTTACGCCGGTTATCGGGACTTGAGTTTTATAGAGTGGCTTTTTTTTGGTCTTAAACCCGCTGTGCTGGCAATAGTATTAGAAGCGGTTCTCAGAATAGGCAAGCGCGCCTTGAAGACCAGGCTTATGGTAGCTTTTTCTGCCCTCGCGTTCGTGGCTATCTTCTTTTATGATGTTCCATTCCCGGTTATAGTGCTGTCAGCCGCAGCAACAGGATTTGTGGGAGGTAAGTTTTTCCCCGAGGCCTTCATGGATTCCCCACCTGTCAGGAGCAAAGATTCAGCATGTGACACTCCTGTAATAGACTCTTTCCTGGACTTGGCGCACGATTCGCATTTACGCAGCCCTCTTGTGAGTTCCGTGATGGTCGTGGCTTTATGGTCTTCGTTGTGGTTTGCCCCAGTATTGGCAATCTATTTGTATCTCGGATCACAAAATGTATATTTTCAGGAAGCGCTGTTCTTTAGTAAGACCGCAGTGGTAACTTTCGGAGGGGCCTACGCTGTTCTTGCTTATGTTGCTCAACAGGCGGTGGATTTTTATGGATGGCTAAAACCTGGAGAGATGTTGGATGGTTTGGGTTTAGCCGAGACTACTCCCGGTCCCCTAATCCTGGTACTGCAGTTTGTTGGATTTATTGCGGCATATCGCAACCCGGGAGGTCTGGATCCTGCGCTCGCCGGTGTATTGGGCGCTATTCTGACAGTATGGGTAACCTTTGTGCCGTGTTTTCTGTTCATATTCGCAGGCGCTCCATATATTGAGGCATTGCGGGGAAACCAATCA
>CAITZA010000382.1 GCA_903896745.1 uncultured Desulfomonile sp.
TGTCGCCAGACTAAACGAGGCTCTTAATCTTCGCCAAATTTCAGCTTCTCCTGAAATTCTCATCTTAAGCCCAATAAACCCCCACCTTTTTCCTCAAGCCATTAAGTTCTCCTAGATCTACCATCGGTTTGTAAGCACAGAATCCTTCACCAAAATCCAGCATCCACTCATGATCTTGATAGAAATGCGCACGACCTGTCAGTGTTCTGAAGGGGATATGCTCATGAATGTTTGTGTATCCCGCCGTGTAAGAAACTTTCTCAGACTCAATTCCTGACCACGTAGGTGCTGTGATAATTTTTCTAGGTTGCGCCTGAATATCTTTAAATGTGAACTTATCTTCATGACGGCCTGCATAGAGATGATGGTGGTCAATACCCGTTTTTTGAGATAGTGCTGACCAAGATTTATGTGCAACTTCTCCGTTCGTTTCTGGAGCCATTCTCATCACAGCATCGCATACACCAATGTCTTCTTCTAAAGATGGCATCCCGAATGAAACACCTGGTTCTTTAACGGTGTAATTATGCTTCTTAAGTTCTTCGTACTCTTGATCTGTATTCCAATCGATGCCCTTGATGTTATTTCCAAGCTTGGTCATTAGCGGACCTAAGCCGATAAATTTACGATAAGTATCGCCATAATCTCTCTCGACCAGCTTGATAATGGCCATTGTTTTACCTGGAATTGGATCGCACTCGCCATCTTTCCAGTATTTAACTTCGCCGAATGGTTGCGCTAATTCAGCTGGAGAGTCGTGTTGCATTGGAAGTGCGACAACATCTTTCTTCACACCTAGATGCTTTTCAGCTAATGGAGCGAATGTTTTAGCGATTGTCTTGAAAATCTGCCAATCTGATTTAGATTCCCAACCTGGACTAACAGCTTCCGATAAAGGATGGATAAATGGATGCATATCTGTGGTATTCAAATCGTTCTTTTCATACCAAGTAGCGGTAGGCAAGACGATGTCTGAATAAGCACCTGTGGAATTTAATCGGAAATTAATATCGACCATAAGATCCAATTTCCCGATAGGTGCATTCTCATGCCACTTAACTTCTTTGTTCTTTCTGCCAGCACCAGATTCTTGTAAAACACCATTTTGAGAACCAAGAAGGTGTTTTAAAAAGTATTCATGCCCTTTGGCAGATGTACCAATTAAGTTGGCACGCCATACAAAAAGATTGCGTGGCCAGTTAACAGGATTATCTGGATCGGCATATGCTACATCCAACTTGCCTTTCTTAAATTCTTGGGCAACGTACTTGGCGACATCAGCTTCATCTTTAGCACCACTCTTAATGGCGTCATCAGCTAATTGAATAGAACTCTTATTGAAGTTCGGCATAGATGGCAACCAGCCCATCCTAGTTGCTTTAACATTGTAGTCAGCTAAAGAAGAACCTTTATTTTTGCATTTTCCTGCTGGAGACAATAAGGTATCCGCATTCAAAGTTTCGTATCGCCATTGATCAGTATGGAAATACCAATATGAAGTCGAATTTGTGTGGCGAGGTGGGCGATGCCAATCAAGTGCAAAAGCAATAGGTGCCCATCCTGCTTGTGGTCTTAGTTTTTCTTGACCTACATAGTGAGCCCAACCACCACCCGTCTGCCCCACGCAACCGCACATGTGAAGTAAATTCATGATTGAACGATAAGACAGGTCGTTGTGATACCAGTGGTTGATTGCAGCCCCCATAATCACCATTGATTTACCCTTGGTTTTTGATGCGTTATAGGCAAATTCACGACCAGTTCTTTCGATATCCGCTGCCTTAACACCAGTAACCTTTTCAGCCCAGGCAGGAGTGTAGGCAACGTCGGGGTCTGAATATGAAGATGCTACGTTCTTGCCACCCAAGCCACGATCAATGCCATATTGTGCAACTTGCAAATCAAATACCGTAGCAACTAAGCAAACCTCCCCATTAGCCAGCTTAA
>CAITZA010000383.1 GCA_903896745.1 uncultured Desulfomonile sp.
AACCGCTCTACCAAGGAGGTCAGGTTTTTTGTGAACGCCATACCATTCCTCATAGGTCTTGAGGTCATTCAACCTGCAGTCAGCCGACAGGTCTATTACTTTGACCCCTTTATCTAGTAACGGCGCGATTACATTGAAAGATTCGCCGTGAGGGAGCGCAAGGAACGCATAATCCGCCTGTGGATCACGAAGCAGATCATCCATGGATAGAACAGGAAAATCGGTATCTTTCGGGATGTGCGGAAAAATTGATGACGCCTGAGACCCAGCCCATTGGCGTGAACTTGCGGCTTCAACCTTCACGTGAGGATGATTGGGCAACAGCCTCATCAATTCTATTCCGGTATATCCAGTAGCTCCAAAGATGATGACCCTAATCATTTTTACCTCATAACCAGGCTGCGAGAAAAGGCTATGCTTCTCTACGATAGTTTGGCGCTTCTTTTGTTATTACCACGTCATGCACATGGGATTCCTTGAGTCCGGCTGCGGTCACTTTCACGAACTTTGCCCTTTTTCTGAGTTCGGTCAAATTATGGGCGCCCAGATATCCCATGCCGGCCTTAAGTCCGCCTATGAGCTGATTGACTGAATCGGAAACCGGACCTTTGGCGGGGACCATCCCCACTATGCCTTCAGGAACCAGCTTATGTTCAGCCACCACGTCATGTTGGCCATAGCGGTCTCGTGATCCTTCCCGCATAGCTTCCAGGGATCCCATGCCACGGTACGATTTGTACGATCTCCCCTGATAAAGCACCATTTCACCGGGGCTCTCGTCAGTTCCGGCCAGAAGCCCTCCCAGCATTACTGTGTGAGCCCCAGCGGCCAGAGCCTTGGTAACATCTCCGGAGTACTTCACACCGCCGTCGGCTATCAAGGGAATGCCCAGTTTTGAAGCCGCCTCAAAACAGGCCATTATCGCGGAAATCTGTGGGACTCCAACACCTGCCACGATCCTGGTGGTACAGATGGAACCAGGTCCAACTCCCACCTTGATTCCATCCACCCCAGCGGCTGCCAAATCTTCCACCGCTTCGGATGTAGCAACATTTCCGCCAATTACTTGAACATTTCTGTAATTCTTTTTTATGTCGCGAATTGTATCAATCACATTTTTTGAATGCCCATGAGACGTGTCTACAACTATTACGTCGGCGCCCCTTTTTAACAAGGCGTCAACCCTTGATTCCCTGTCCGGACCGACACCGACCGCAGCGCCTACGCGTAAACGACCAAGATCATCCTTGGCCGAATTTGGATAGGTAATTGCCTTTTGAATATCCTTGATCGTGATCAGTCCCTTGACTCGGTAGTCCTGGTCAACCACTATCAACTTCTCTATTCGGTGCTTGTGAAGCAGCGTCTTGGACTCCTCAATACCAATCCCTTCATCTACGGTGATCAGGTTGTCTTTGGTCATAACCTGTTCGACCCGAAGATCCAGGTCTTCAACAAACCTTAGATCACGGTTTGTGAGAATGCCTTTGAGATAACCGTTCACGGTGACCGGCACCCCGGAAATTCTGTATTTTTTCATGATCTGAAGCGCATCAAAAATTTTCTGATCCGGGTTGATGGTAATGGGATCCACAATCATGCCGGATTCGGACCTCTTGACTCTATCGACCTCCCTCACCTGCTCCTTGATGCTAAGGTTTCGGTGTATGATTCCTATACCTCCCTGTCGAGCCAGACTGATAGCCATGCCAGACTCCGTAACAGTGTCCATGGCAGCGCTAACAAGCGGAATATTCAAAACTATCGCTTCAGTCAGTTTGGTTTGAACATCAACACCCGATGGCAACAAATCAGAATATTGTGGCGCCAAAAAAACATCATCAAAAGTAAGGGACTCACTTACCGTCATTTCATGAACTCCGTTCTGCTTGAATAACTTATTTAAATATTTAGGTAAAACCGCTGGGTGTCTCTTGTTACTTTATCAGGTTAAGGTTTAATTTAGTGTCAATAAGACAGAAACAGGTTTTCATTGCCAGACGACTCTTCCATCGACCCGTAGCATTTATCTCATCTCCGGAGATCCCACGAGCCCGGCGCGCCGGGAAAAACCTACTAGCGCGGTTGACGCCGATTCGAGAACCATGTCAAGGTAGTTATTCCATTTTTTCTTTGGATATTCCAGTTGGGGGTCTCCTTTGACTCCGCCAAGCTCGGCGGCAATCTGAACAGCGTCATAAAAATTTCCAATATTATCAACCAACCCATATTCCCTGGCTTTTTCTCCCGAAAAAAAGCGACCGTCCGCTATTTCCCTCAATTTGTTGATTTCTATTTTCTCTTTTCTCCCGGTCGCCACGTCTGCGATAAACTGATCATGAATTTCCACCGCAAACGTCTCAAGCAGATTTTTTTCATCTTCAGTCAACGGTTTGAAACCAGATCCGATGTCCTTAAACTTGCCGGCTTTGACTATGTTTACGCCGACGCCAATCTTTTCAGCTATCTTGTGAATATCAGGCAGCATCATGATGACGCCTATGCTACCGGTGATCGTCCCTCTGGAACAAACAACCCTAGTTGCGTTAGAAGCAATGTAATAAGCCGCGGACGCCCCCACTGTTTCCATTGACGCCACTATCGGCTTTTTCTTTTTTATCTTCTCAATTTCCCTATAAATCTCCTGCGCTGGCGCCACAGCGCCGCCTGGAGAATTTATCCTCAGAACTATTGCCTTGATTGAAGATTTCTTCTGAAATTTCCGCAGGTCCTTGAGTATTTCGTCCGAAGTCATGATGGTTCCCTCAATGGGAATGATACCAATTCTGGAACCATAATCCAGCGCATCAATCAGACCGGAACTCTTCTCTTCTGTCTCAAATAATTTTGACAACCCTACGGCAAGGGCTACAAATAATGCCATCAACACTATCAGGAGTAATATCGAGCCCCCAATGCGGGTTTTTTTCATAAATTGTCACCTTTAGTTTGAACCTGGAAACAGTCTCGATCCATTTTATTTGTTAAACTAAGCAGGTTAGCAAAACCATGTATTGTTTTCAAGGCAATTTTCCTGAT
>CAITZA010000384.1 GCA_903896745.1 uncultured Desulfomonile sp.
AGGAAATCTTCACGAAAGCATAGGTGAACAATAACCACTTTTGTGCCCGGATCAAAAAGATCGTGACAAGCGTTGCAAAACTCACACAAGAAAGGCGGTGAGAATGGCGCCAATCTGACGTATAACTATCAATGTCACATTTACAGGCTATCTTTTTGAAAAATACCAATCCCCTCACTCTTTGGGGCGCGGAACGTGAGACAAATGTCAGTTTAATCTAAATTCGGCTCATTTTCGACAAACCTGTCAATAATTTTCAATCACTCTTTAGACTGCCGTGGTCACAGAACCTTATTCAATGAATATTCTATGATTCCCGTAGCGCCTGCTTTCAGGAGTTTCGGGATTAGGCTACGCACAATTTCTTCCGAGACTACGGATTCCACGCTAAACCAGTCCGATTTATAGAGACCTGACACAGTAGGGGCGTTTAGTGATGGGAGCAGTCCGACAACTATCTCAAGCTGGTCTTTGGGGACATTCATTTTGAGCCCGACCATTTTGCGGGCTTCAAGAGCGGATTGAAGCATCAAATGTATCTGGCTGATTTTTTCTCGTTTGAAGGGGTCCTGGTATGCCTTGTGATTGGCGATCAACTGTGTGTTCGTAGTGAGGATGTTGTAGATAATCCTGAGTCCGTTTGCCTTGAGGGTGCTTCCGGTTTCGGTCACATCAACAATGGCGTCTACGACACCTTCGTTGACTTTGGCTTCGGTGCTACCCCAGGAGAATTCCACATCGACATTTATTTTACGTTCAGCGAAGAATCTCTTGGTAACACCGACAAGTTCGGTAGCAATACGTTTTCCATCGAGATCTTCGGGAACACTGTAGTCGGAATCAGCGTCCACAGCCAAAACCCATCTTGCAGGGTTCTGGGAAACCTTTGAATAGACGAGATCATCGATTACCCTGACATCTGATTCATTTTCGAGAATCCAGTCCTTGCCTGTAAGACCGGCGTCAAAAGTTCCGGATTCCACATATCTGGAAATCTCCTGAGCCCTGAGGCGAGCCATAATAATTTCGTCGTCGTCTACGGACGGGAAATAGCTACGAGGAGAGACTGTTATGTTCCATCCGGCCCGGCGAAAAAGCTCGATTGTGGCCTGCTCAAGGCTACCTTTGGGTATGACCAGTCTTAACGGATCGTTTTTAATCAATTTCTTCCAGAGCTCCTTCCTTGTTTAACCTTCTGAAAAAACAGCTCCATTTTTTGGTGTGGCAAGCTCCGTCGCCCTGTTGGTCCACTAGAAGCAGGATAGTGTCGAGATCGCAATCGACAAGCACTTCCCTGACAACCTGAAAATCACCGGAAGTGGCGCCTTTACGCCAGAGTTCCTTCCGGGATCTGCTCCAGTAACAGGCCTTTCCTTCGTTCAGTGTTGTCCTGAGGGCTTCTTCGTTCATATATGCCATCATCAGGACCTTGCCTGTTTTGATGTCCTGGGCTATGGCAGGTATCAGGCCGTTACCTTTGGCAAAATCCAGTTCCGTTATTTTAGATGAAGCGGTAAGACTCATGTCAGTACTCTTCACTTTCGGTCATTAACGCCGCTTCGTTGGCCTTGAGAATGGCCAAGACTATTTCCACACTGACCGCTGCCTTTTCAGGAACGATCGTGTCGTTCATAACGCCTGAGAGCAGACTGTTCAGAAAATTGATGGCGTCTCTGGGATTATATATTTCACAACTTCCCGTGAAACGATCCTTTTTGGTCTGAGCCAGACCGGAGCCTGGAGTAGAAATGGCGACAGGTGGGATGTCCGCATCACCGCGTGATTCAAGGATGTCCTTGAAAATATCTATAGCCTCTGGTGTGTAATCATCATAGTCTTCCCGCAGTATCCTCCTGATCTCAGAGGTACTGAAGGACTCCAGCATTTCCCTATCTACGGTAACATTTGACATTTGTCCTCCGGCATAAAAAAGAGCGCCGCTTCAAGCCTGAAACAGCGCCATCGGAATACAGCCACTAAATTTATCAATCTTTTACCGAATAAACAACTCTATAATTTTTATAGTCTGATCGTCTCTTTCCCATTCCATTTCGTCAAACCATTTCCAGGCCCTGCCCAGGGAACAACTGGAGAGAAAAAGGGCGGCGAGCGCTATTATCAGCCATTTTTTCATGAGAATCCTCTGCGGCCACTCCACTGGCAAGCCATGAAGCCGCTATAACCCAAGGAAATGTTACATTTCGCGGTTTACGATTTGCGACAAAAAGACAGCTATCATATAAACGATTTAATTTTATCATATAGTAGCCTATTATCACAAGCGTTTTTTCTGAGAGGTTATGCGGGGCGAACGCCTGTTTATGGTAGGGGCTTAAGATGTGGCGATTCCGGGAAGTTTTGTTGGAATAAAACCGAAATTGTCATCCCCGACCATACATTGTCATCCCCGACTTGATCGGGGATCCATTCAGGATGGATTCCCGTTTGCGCGGTAATGACAGGCGGTCTATAACAAGGCCGGTCAGCTCTCGCCAAACCGGCCTTGATTCCAGAAAAAATGACAATTGTTATAACAAGCTGTAATTATATATTGTTTTCGAGATAGTGCTGAGCGCTGTAGGCAGCTGTGGCGCCATCGCCGACAGCGGTGGAAACCTGACGCAGGATTTTTGATCTGATGTCGCCGGCGGCGAAAATGCCTGGGATTGAACAGGCCATTTTGTCGTCGGTCAATACAAACCCGGAAGAATCCAGTTCCACCAGATCCCTGAAAACCTCATTATTGGGTCTCAGCCCAACGTAAAAGAAAATGCCTCCAACAGGGATTTCGGAAATGTGTCCGTCCAAAGTTGACTTGACGGAGACTGACCGGACTTCCGAATCGCCCTTGATTTCAACAGGCACGCAATTCCAGTGAATGACCACCTTAGGGTCTGCAAAGGCCTTTTCCTGAATTTCCCTGACAGCGCGTAGTTTGTCTCTTCGATGAAGGATATGGACCTTTGTGGCGAAACGCGTAAGATACACGGCCTCTTCGACCGCTGAATCGCCTCCTCCAACCACTGCGACTTCGAGATCACGGAAAAAGGGACCGTCACAGACGGCGCAATAGCTGACCCCTTTGCCGGCCAATTCCCGCTCACCGGGAATGCCCAGCTTGACAGGCGCTGCGCCGGTAGCAAGGATCACCGCGCCACACTCTATCCGGGAACCGGCGTCATCGGCAAGCGTAAATCCATCTGATGATTTTACTAAAGATATTATATCCTTATTAACTATCTCAAGCCCAAATTTTCGGGCTTGAGATTCCATCCTTTGAGCCAGTTCGTAGCCATAAACCGGTTCTACGTTTCCTGGATAATTATCGATCCACTCGGTAGCCGCCATCTGACCTCCGGTAGACCCCTTCTCAATGAGTAGTGCCTGAACCCGGGCGCGAGCCACGTATATTCCGGCGGTCAGACCGGCCGGACCACCACCAAGTATTACCAAGCCGGTTTTCATTAGCTGACCTTATCCAGTAATTCCTTTATCTTGCTTTTGGGAACCGCGCCGACTATCTGATCAACGACCTGACCGTCTCTAAACAGCATCAGGGTTGGAATGCCACGGACGCCATACTTTGACGGAGTCTGCTTGTTATCATCTACATTAAGTTTGGCAATTTTTACCTTGTCGTTATATTCACCGGCGAGTTCTTCGACAATCGGGCCTACAGTGCGGCACGGTCCGCACCAGGCCGCCCAGAAATCCACAAGCGCAGGTGTAGATGATTTCAGTATCTCTTCCTCAAAATTTGCATCCGTCACATGCAAAAGTTTACCACTGTCAGACATGTCGTTACTCCTCTCAAATTATTAATCAACTAATCATTGCAACAACGATTTCTCAAAAAACTTATTAATCTCTGTTTAACCTCAGGAGGTATTTCGTCAGATATTGCGCTGCCACACAATGTGACAGTTTTCTCAAGACTTTGATATATCATGGCGCAAGGCGGGCATTTCTCCAGGTGCTCCTCAATCAGCCTGCACTCATTTTCCGACAACTCGCGATCAAGATAGTCGGACAATCTTTTACAGAAATCACTACATTTCTTCATATGCTTTTTCAAACTCGCTGCGAGTCGGATATGTCCTTTTCCATATAATAAGCAGTCAATGTCTCCCTAACAATATTCCGGGCACGATGTAATCTCGATTTTACAGCGGGGACGGTTATTCCCAGCACATCTGCGGTTTCCTCGAGCGAAAATCCCTCCATGTCCCTTAAGGCAATAACGGTCCTGTATATTACCGGAAGATCGCCGATAGCATCTTCCACTATCTTTTTTCCTTCCATGGACAGCAGCATTTCCAGGGGGGTTCTGATAAACTCAGGCGACGCGGTCATCATTTCGTGCGCCTGATTAGCAGTTTCATCATCATACTCAACATGGTCGTGCGTATTTTTTCTGAGAAACATGAGCGCGGCGTTTGTGGCTATTCTGAAAAGCCATGTTGAAAATGAGGAAGCTCCGGTGAAAGAATTCAAGCCCTTGTATGCGCTGAAAAAAGTTTCCTGAAGCAGGTCCTCGGCCTGATTATCATCACGAACAATCTTTCTTAAATGTCTGTAAATTCTGCCTTGATACTTATCAACCAGTTCTTCAAAGGCTGAGAAATCGCCTTGTAGTGTTCTGTTTATGCAGAGGGTGTCCTGATCCATGAAGTCCTTCAAGCAAGAACTGATGTTGATCGAAAACTTACGAATACTGTCGTATAGATATTATTGCCTGCTTTTGAATGTCAAGGGCTAATCCATTATAATAACACGGTTCATTAAGATCATCCAAGTAAAAAGTCAGGGTTGTTGATTGCAGCGGTAAAGGTCAACCCTGATGTTTGAGTGTTGGCATAAAATTTTTGTAAGTCGCTTTGTTTCAGGATTCATATAATACCTTTTGCATATTTGGAAACAACGGTTCTGATGTTATTATGCGATAAAAGGTTTCATTTTTTCATGAGGCTCTAACGATGAATGAAAGCATAAAAAGAGCGGCGGAAATCATAGGCGCCGCTCAAAACGCCGTAGCGTTAACAGGAGCCGGGATAAGCACTGAATCCGGTATTCCCGATTTTAGAAGCCCGGGAGGGTTGTGGACCAAAATAGATCCTGGTGAATTTTCCATCGACAGATTTCTCCAAAACCCCGCACGATTCTGGAAAATGAGTCTCGATCTCAAGAATTCCGGCGAATTTGATCTGGCCTCCGCCGTTCCCAATGCTGCGCATTATTCTCTGGCCAATATGGAAAATAGAGGCATCATAAAATGCGTTATCACCCAGAACGTTGATAACCTCCATCAGAAAGCCGGATCGGTTGAGGTTGTGGAATTCCACGGCAATCTGCTCAGGGCTGTATGTATGAAATGCAAAGCCCTTGAACCCATGGAAAAAGTTGAGCAACGTATTTCATCGGGTCAGCAGGAAACGCCGAGGTGTAACAGATGCTCCGGGCTGCTCAAACCTGACGCCGTTTTTTTTGGGGAACCAATACCGTCCAAAGCCCTCATGATTTCCCAGATCCAGTCACAGAAATGCGACGCGCTTCTCGTCATCGGGACTTCCCTGCAGGTCTTCCCGGCGGCTCAAATCCCTATCGCGGCTAAAATGAAGGCGCCACCGGCTCACATCATTGAAATTAACAGGGAACCCTCCGCCTTGCACGATCAGATTACAGACCTGTTACTGCTCGGAAGCGCGGGGGAAATCATGTCTGAACTGGATTCACTGTTGAGCTAGACCAGAATAGCCGGACCTCGTCCTGAAACCTAAAACAGGACAGAGGTCTCCAGGAAAAACCCCGTCCTGTTAATGTCCTGTGTGTCCGTATTGCTCTTGAATTTGATGTGATCCGCCCTGTAGCCACCTGAGATGGACCATGTCCAGAACATGTTCACAGGTATGTCTACCCCGCTCAGCACTTCCCATCGCCATGTTTCAAGACTGTTGTAGTTCCACCAGTTTACGCGCCCACCCAGTTTTGGACGTAACGAAATATTTTCGAATATCGGATAGAAAGCGCCGTGCAGACCGATCGTGGGGAAAGTTAGCGATGTGTATTCATTATAATTGTACAATTGGGCGCCTACGACCGCGTTACTGACCCTCGTGTCATAACCCGCAAGAACCAGGTCTATGTTCGCTCCAAACAGGAATTGCGGTGTCATGTAGAAATCGAGGTCATAACCCAGGCGCCAATCCCTGATCTTCTCGTACGAGCCATTGACCGATTGATCGTACACTGTTCCCGGCTCCGCATTAAGCCTGAACACATGCGCATTATGTACACGCAGATCAGCAAAAAACTCCCAGGCCAGCTTGTCCTTTTTCAGACCCATGTTTTCGGCAATACCAATCTTTGTTCTGTCGCTTTGAATAAGGTCGCCTTCCAACACCGAGAACCACATCCGGACACCGGCGTCCGCCCTGACGTATCCAGGCACTTCCCAGGCATAAACTCTGCCTATGATGAGAAAGCAGGCGGTAATTAGCCAGAAGACAACCAGTAGTTTTTTCATTTTAAATAGGCCCTTGAGCTCATAAAACTTATATTACTTTAAGTTTTCTGGCTAACTAATATAAAACAAAGACTATATTGTCAAGAAAAAGCTTTGGGGCCGGAGTGTTTTTAAGAAATAGGGTTGATAATTGTTGACACCATAGTATTACTTGGTATTATCTGGGATGCTGGATTTTTAGTTTGCGCATTGGGGCCTGAATTGAAAAAGCAGAAACAGGAAATTATTACATTCAAGGTACCGGAGTCGCTCAGGGTCGCA
>CAITZA010000385.1 GCA_903896745.1 uncultured Desulfomonile sp.
GTCTACATTTACCTGTTGTGTAGTCACCGGATCAGTCACAGATCGCGGCACGCTACCGAGAGCCGCTTGATGGAATATGCCGGCAACGCCCTGTGTGACTGATTTCACAAGCTCTAAATCCCTTATATCCCCTCTGATCAATTCCAGTTGATTTCCCCTGGCCCCAAACTTCTCATGCAAAGCTGTTATGTTCTCTTCCTTGCCAGTGCTAAAATTGTCGATCGTCCTTACCATTGCGCCCCTGAGAATGAGCCCTTCTATCAGGTGGCTGCCAATAAATCCCGCTCCTCCTGTGACAACAAAGGTTTTTCTGTCAAACTCAGCCATGAAAACTCCGTATTTCATTAAGATACTTTTTAGGAAATTAGATCCGGATGATACATGGTCTCATTCCAAAAAAAAATCTAATTTTACGTAAGGTAGTTGGAACTGGCCGACTAAAATTTCCTGCGATGCAAACGATTATTTTGCTGGAACAATACTAAACGGACAAACTTTGCGTCAGCCCCCCGCATCGATCGTTGTACAATCCTTGATGTGAAAATTAACCAGATATGTATTGCGTTTCGAAACAATAATGATTAAACTACAAAAGTAGACAGTACAAAGTTTGATAGATCAAGCTATCAATATTTTATCCGGCATATATTGGAGCAATGCGGATTTGACGAGTGCGGAGATGATTTTCAGGATGGCTTGATTAATAGAGGCGTTTATTGCCTGATCACAGTAACAACGATCTGAAAGTGTTTTTCCGATTCAATAATTACTCGCATGTTAACATAAAGAAAGGAGCGAGAAATGCCTGGATTTGATCAGACTGGTCCAAGCGGCGCCGGTGTTCGCACTGGTAGAGGTAGGGGCCGATGCGTCAACCTTTCCGGTTCTTCTGCCGGTCAATCAGTACCTGTGTACGGAGTTGGGCGTGGAGGCATCCCTCGTGGATGTGGCGCGGGATCGCGAAATTCGTCTGGCGCCAGACCGGGCGTTCGGAATCTTTCCGGAGTTGGTTTATCTGATGCTCAGGATCTTAGAGATGAGTTGGCTAGAGCCAGGGGTATGGTTGCTGACCTGGAATTTCGCTTAAAAAACATAGAAGTTGATGTTAATGATTGATGTCATCTAAAATTCTTGGGCCACTTACTCGACTGTCGCGATCAGAACAGGGTAAGCGTGTCGGGATGTGAGTAAAACGTGGCCTGGCTTTATTTTGGCGTAATTGAAATTGATCGGTTCATTTTGCCGGCAGTTTTGAGTCGCTATGTTTTCGGGGGATCAGTAAAAGTTGGTCCGGTATCTTGATCCCCCGGAATTCTGGTTAATAATTAATTACCAGACCGATGGACATTCCGGCCCATTATTAATTTTTTCGTTTTATTGAGGCAGTTATGACAGAAGAAACTCGATGCGGGACCGAACAAACTTGTGGAAGTTGTTCTTCCTCGTCTTCCTGCACTGTGGACACACAGCGTCAACACGCACAGGAGCGATCCATTCTTAAGTTATCCAAGATCAAGTGTCGCGTGGCAGTAATGAGCGGCAAGGGTGGGGTCGGCAAATCCACAGTTGCTGTAAACCTTGCCACGGCCTTGTCCACATTAGGGAAGCGAGTGGGCATACTTGATGGTGATGTTCATGGTCCGAATGTGCCCAAGATGCTAGGGGTTGATCATGTTTCGCCTACAATTACTCCCGACGGGCTGATTCCCGTATCAGGTCCTTCAGGGATTAAGGTTATTTCCATGGGTTTTCTGGTTCAGGACCCCGACACCCCAATTGCCTGGCGCGGCCCTATGAAGCATTCGTTATTCCAGCAGTTTATCTCAGATGTTGAATGGGGAGAGCTTGATTACCTCATAATAGACTTGCCTCCAGGAACAGGAGATGAGCCTCTGAGCATTGCCCAACTTCTAGGTCAACCTTTGTGGACGGTCATAGTTACTACCCCTCAGGACGTGGCCCTCCTGGATTCCCGAAAATCGGTCGTATTCGCTCGTACTTTGGACATGCGCATCCTCGGAATTGTTGAAAACATGAGTGGTATGTCTTGCCCTCATTGTAATGGCGTGATCGATCTTTTCAAAACTGGAGGAGGCAGACGAGCCGCTATCGAATTGGGCGCTAACTTTTTGGGCTCAGTTCCTATTGATCCAAAAATTGTGGTGTCTGGTGATTCCGGAGAACCGCTAACATTTATTGATCCGGAAGGAGACAGCTCCAGGGCTTTTTTGAGTATTGCCAAAAAAGTTGATGATTCCATTAACGGCCCCGAATCTGGGGCGCCTTATAGTGAGGCATAGAAAATCTAGTTTATCAGGAGATAAAAATGTCGGTTAAGACAGTAGCAGTTCCATCAATGAGTCCGGGAGGCCTGGAAGCCACAAGGGCGGGACATTTTGGTCATTGTGACCTGTTCACACTTGTTCATCTCGAGGATGGGACAATCAAGGAAGTTTCACTCGTAGACAACCCTCCGCACGTTCAGGGTGGTTGTTTCGCGCCTGTAAATATTCTTCACAAGAGCGGCGCGCATGCCCTGATCGTTGGCGGAATTGGAATGAGGCCTCTAATGGGCTTTCAGCAGGTTGGGATCGATGTATATTTCGGCCCACAGGGCGAAACTGTTCAATCAGTCGTTAATGAGTTACTCAATGGAAATCTTCAGCTCATCGCTGAACATCAAGTATGTGGCGCCGGAAGATTTCACGATTAGGATAAAAAATGAAAATTGCCATTACTTCTACTGGAAAAAACTTGGATTCTCTCATGGATCCCCGTTTCGGGCGTGCGCCATATATTGTCATTGCGAGTTCAGATGGTGATCTGTTGGAGGTCATTGATAACGCGGTTAACGTCAACGCAATGCGGGGAGCGGGAATTCAGGCCGCCAAAAGCCTGGCCGATCGAGGCGTAGATGTTCTTCTGACAGGGCATTGCGGCCCCAATGCATTCACCGCATTGCAAGCTGCTGGAATCAAGATTGGAACTGACCAGACGGGATCGGTGAAAGAGGTTCTATCCAGATTTAAGGATCAGGGGATCAGCTTTGCTGACAAACCTAACGTTGAAGCCCATTGGTAGGCTGAGAGTTGTCAAATGAAAATTGCAGTAGCCAGTGGTAAAGGCGGGACTGGCAAAACAACAATTGCGACAAGCCTGGCCGCCGTACTTGACAGGCGCGCTCAAATTCTTGATTGTGACGTCGAAGAACCCAACTGTCATATCCTCATGTCACCTTCAATAAATTGCTCTGAGGTAGTCACCCTTCCTACTCCACTGATTGATATGGACAGGTGCAACCTGTGCGGCAAATGTGGAGAAGTGTGTAATTTCAGCGCCATCCTGACCATCGGCAAGACCGTGCTGACATTTCCGGAGCTTTGCCACGGCTGTGGCGGATGCGTTCTGCTTTGTCCTGAAAAAGCAATATCGGAAATTCCTCGAGAACTGGGAGTGGTCGAAACTGGACAGGCAGGAGATGTGGAGTTTGTTCACGGTCGAATAAGGATCGGAGAAGCCATGGCGCCTCCGATAATCAAGGAGGTCAAGAAGAGAATCAATGTGAACAGGATAGCAATTCTGGACGCTCCTCCAGGAGCGTCATGTCCTGTGATCAACACGGTCAGGGGAACTGATTTTGTAATAATGGTTACCGAACCGACCCCTTTCGGATTGCATGATTTGCGTATAGCGGTAGACGCTATCAGGCCGCTTGGCATTCCGATGGGAGTAGTCCTGAATCGCTGCGACATCGGGAATGACGAAGTCAATCAATATTGCAATCATGCAAAGCTTCCCATGCTCGCCGAAATTCCGTTTGACCGAAAGATTGCGGTAGGTTATTCACGCGGGGACATGTTGATTAAGACAGACCCAGACTATATGAACATGTTTGAGCGTCTCTTTCAGAACATTTCATGCCTTGTTCATGAAAGCTCGAAAGTCCATGAGGTGATTCCAGCGTGAAAGAACTCGTAATAATAAGCGGCAAAGGTGGAACCGGAAAGACCTGCATAACCGCCTCATTCGGACATCTGGCAGATAAAAAGGTCTTGGCGGACTGTGATGTGGACGCAGCGGATCTGCACATAATATTGCAGCCAGACGTACTCGAAAAAGAGGAATTCTGGGGGGGAGTAAAAGCGAAAATAGACCCTTGCAAATGTATTAAATGCGGGTTGTGCGTAGATGTCTGCCGTTACGAGGCTATCGGCGCCTTGCTGAAAATAGATGGATATTCTTGTGAGGGTTGCTCAGTCTGCTTCCACGTCTGTCCTGAAAAAGCCATATCCATGGAAGAATCACTAAATGGGCATTGGTTTAAATCCGAGAGTCGATTTGGCCCGATGGTCCATGCCGTTCTACTTCCCGGTGAAGAAAACTCTGGTAAACTGGTAGCGCTCGTAAGAAATCAGGCCAGGGCTCTGGCAGACCGTCTTGGAATTGGTTTGGTATTAGTTGATGGAGCGCCGGGCGTTGGTTGTCCCGTCATATCCTCTGTTACCGGAGCTAACCACGTGTTGGTGGTTACCGAGCCGAGCCTTTCGGGTTTGCATGACATGCAACGAGCGGTCAAACTGGTCCAGAATTTCAAAATTCCTGTGACAGCAGTAATAAACAAATATGATATAAACCTTGAAATCACCGCAATGATCGAGCGCTGGCTGGAAGAGAAGGGAATAGGTCTTTCTGGCAGGATTCCCTATGATACCACGGTAATAAGAGCCATGGTAAAAAGGAAGAGTGTAGTGGAGGATGATAGCGGCCCCGCGAATGAAGCCATTCGAAGCATTTGGGAACATTTGCGCCACGACGTGTTAATGCGGGAGAGTCAACGTGCAAGCTAACGAAATTCTTTTAAGCGTGAGGGAGGCCTTGTCCAGAATAATCGATCCAGAGACGCGTCTTGATATTGGGAGGATGAACCTGATACACGAGATTGTGGCAGATCAGGATGGTTGCGTTTCTTTAGTATTCAGGCCGTCATCTCCGGTTTGTCCCATGGCTTATTCTTTGGCAAATTCCATAAAGAAGGAATTATTGGCAATCGATAGCGTCAAGTCCGTCAGAATAAGGGTGGAAAATTTTAACAAGGCTAATCACCTGGAGAGTATTATTAATGCTGACTGAAAGCATGTGTTAATTGGGAGTATAGATAATGCCTATAAGGGAATATGTATGCGATGATTGTGGAAAGGTAAGTGAACTGCTTGTGGGGATAGGTCGAAATTCGTCGGAATTGATCTGCAGTTCATGCGGAAGTTCGAGCCTCAAATCTATTATGTCGGCGCCTTCCATTTTTCCTAATCAGAATAATTCGGATATTGCCGGAGCGGGAAGTTGCTGCGGATCAAGCCCTTCTTCAGCGGGATGCGCTGGACCGGGGAGTTGCTGCGGCGCCAACCGATAGCATCATGAGGTGATTGATGGTTGACACTACTGACTTGTTTGACGAAGTCGAAGGCTTGGTGCTGGAAGACGCTTCAAAACTTTTTTCTTCTGAAGTTATTGACCATTTCAGGAATCCCCGAAATTACGGCGCCATTGAAAATGCTGACGGCTACACATTCATGAGTGGAATATGCGGAGACACGATTGGTATTTTCGTTAACATTGAAGGGGGGCGTGTTTCTCAATTGGGCTTTGTCACAAATGGATGTGGGCCCACAATTGCGTGCGCCAGCGCTATTACGTGTATGGCTGAAGGCAAGGCTGTCGATGAGGCGCTAAAAATATCTGGGGCCGACCTGATTACATATTTGGGTGGTTTGCCCAAGGAGAATACCCATTGCGCCGACCTGGCGGCAAACACATTAAAAGGAGCTCTTGAGAAAGTTAAGAGCCTGTAACCTTTTACCATTTTCACCATAGCGTCTTATTGACGATTGCAGGTAGTTACCGCCATTAGCCTCCAAGCTGATGGATCGGCGCTAACCTCTTTTTCTAAGGCAGGTTCTACGAAATGTGTAAAGACAGGAAATCCACAGACAGAAAACCCAGAGCCCTAATTCTTTCGACAAATGCTACAGGGGTTGCCAAAGTTTCAGCGTTTCTCAGAGAACGTGGGATAGAAGCGGTTGAGGTTGACTCTCTGGAGCGATGCGTCATACAGGCGAAATCCTCCCCGCCAGACCTTCTGATTGCTGAAGACGATATCACAAGTAATATTGGATTACTTGCCATTAGGGAATTACTCAGAATCTCATGGATGGTGTCGTCTATTCTTGTCAGTGACCTTGATGAAACCGAAATTCATGATAGAGCGGAAGGACTCGGCATACTCGGAAATCTACGCGTAATAGATGATCTGGAAGAACTGGACAGGCTGCTAGATGATTTTGATTCACTCAGACCATCTTGATTTTTTGTACCTCAAGCATTTTTTTCGATAAAACATTCCTGATGAACATCACCCCTTTTACAAATAGTAGTTTTCCTTAACCTGGTGAAGCTTGCCTAAATCAATGTTCACTGGTAAGATTTACGCAAGAATTTGGCATTTTTTCATGATTATGGGGAGAGGTTGAGGCCAATTGTTTTCGACAAAATTCATGCTATCCATTAAATATCAACCTCCAATGCGAGCCATGCTGATCGGATTGCTTCCGGTAACTGCGATGGGAGTATATTTTTTCGGCTGGCGATCTCTAACCCTAGTGGTTTTTTCATGTTTGACGGCTTACCTGGTTGAAGTAATATTTGAGACGTATCGAAAGGGAACCCCAACAGAGAGCGTTTTGGTTTCAGGCGCACTGTACGGTCTTAGCTTGCCTCCTTACACGCCCTTGTGGATTGCCGCTGTAGGCATGATATTTGGTATAGTTTTTGGTAAACAGGTCTTTGGCGGTTTTGGACGGAATGTTTTTAATCCGGCGATAGTTGGACGAAGCTTTATCTATGTAAGTTTTCCATTGCATTTGACCTCTCAGTGGATGTCACCCCCTAACGATTCCTGGGGTAGGCTGACTCAATACTCAGATATCGACGCGTTGACTACCGCGACGCCACTGATCAGTTTTAAACAGGGTGAAATACTGACCAGCGTCTCTGACCTTTTTTGGGGGAATGTTTCAGGATGCATAGGTGAGACCTGTGCGCCGGGCATTCTCCTGGGGGCCGCGTATATCATTTACAAGGGCGCTGCTGATTGGCGTTACCCTGTATCATGTCTATTCGGGGCCATGTCTCTAAACGCAGTTCTGACACTTATGGGCGTCCCGCATGTTCTTGATCCCATAAGGAACCTACTCTCCGGAAGCCTCCTGTTCGGCGCAATCTTCATGGTAACCGAGCCAGTATCCGGTTGCGCAAAACCCCAGGCAAAACTGATCTACGGTTTCCTGATAGGATGTATATGGATAATCATCCGTAGTTTTTCAGGTTTCCCAGAGGCTACGTCTTTCGCCATACTTTTGGGAAACACTTTTGGGCCTCTTTTTGACGAGGCGTTCATGGCTTTGGAAAATAAGCGGAAGTCTCTGTCACAAGCGCATTAAAATGAATTTTATCAAGAATATTACTTTTATATTCGTCATCTCATTTCTTTTCGCTGGATTGACTTCCGGCGTAAACATGGGATTATCCAAAAGAATACAGCTCAACGAGCAAACCAGGATTAGCAAGCAACTCCTCGAAGTTCTCAATATTCCTTTTCTTCCTGACTCGAGTCCACAGGCCATTCAGGAAATTGAATCCAAACGCGTAAGAACAATACAGTTGGGAAAACGTGACATTTACGCCGGAATTAGCGACAAGGGCGATATTGAGCGGTTTGCGTTTCCTATTACCGGTAAAGGTCTTTGGGGGTCAGTACAGGGCCTGGTGGCTCTTGACAGCAACCTGTCGAGTATTGACGGGATCATATTTACATCGCATGTTGAAACTCCCGGGTTAGGCGCTCGAATCGATGAAAAATGGTTTAGGGATCAGTTCAAGGGCCTGGACTTGTCTAGAAAGGCCTCGCCTGAAAAATATGTGAGAATAGAACCTGGAAGCAAGGATGCTTTGAACAGGATAGATTCCATAACAGGCGCCACAATAACTTCAACTTCTGTTGAAAAGATGCTTAATAAAGAAATTGAGACAATACTATCAGACAGGGATCGAATCAGGGGGATTGATTGGCAATCTCTTCCAAAAAAATAGTCCTTGATGGGATTTGGTATAATAATCCCATTTTCCGTCAGGTGTTGGGAATATGCTCGACGCTGGCGGTAACCAACCTTTTCGTGAATACCGCGGTGATGTGCCTGGGGTTAATTTACACGAACGCGGTGTCATGTGTTACCGCTTCGGCCCTTCGAAGTATAACGCCATTCAGGCTTAGAATAATCTCATCAACTTTAATCATAGCCGCGTACGTCATTGTGCTGCATAATTTCCTCATGGCGTATTTACCGGACATAAGCGCGCAGCTTGGACCCTATGTGGGTTTGATAATAACCAACTGCATAGTTCTGGGACGCGTCGAGGCTTTTTCTATCCAAAACAGGCCGCTGCCGGCCCTGATAGACGGAGTCTCATCTGCCGTAGGATATTCCATCGTATTGTTAGGAATATCCGTTGTGCGCGAGGCGCTCGGTTTTGGGACAATCGCGGGGTTAAGCCTGCCTTGGGAATTTACGAAGTGGACAATAATGTTGATGGCTCCCGGCGCGTTCTTTATGCTTGCGATCGTAGTATGGATTGCCAGATGGTGGGGAATGAGAAGAGAAGAGTTACAAAAGAGCTCAAAATAACGTCACACATATCGGGCGTCACAGCGAAGCCGCGATGCTTTTTACGATGAATCAGGAGAATATCATGCAAGAAGTTGGGGCATTTGTAATATTTTTCGCCTCAATTTTTACCAGTAACATTTTGCTCACGAACTTCTTGGGCATGTGTTCGTACCTTTCTGTTTCAAGAGAAATCAGGACAGCATGGGGCCTCGGCATTGCCGTTGTATTTGTGATGACCATTACGTCAGTGGCCAACTACTTTGTCTATTATTACATGCTTGTTCCATTGCAGCTTGAGTATCTTGAGTACATTGCTTTCATAATCGTGATTGCCGCCTTGGTGCAGGTTGTGGAAATGATAATTGAAAGGACATCTGATCGTCTTTATGCGTCCCTCGGGATTTTTCTTCCTCTGATTACTGTAAATTGCGCAGTCCTTGGGGCCGCGTTGTTCCTGATAATTCGAAAATACGATTTTTATCAGTCTTTGGCTTATGGGGCGGGTAGCGGAATTGGCTGGATGCTGGCAATCATGGCGTTAGCTGGTATCAGGGCAAAGATGGCGCGGCGATCCAAAGTAATTCCAGCTCTGGAAGGGCCTGGAATTGTGTTGATCGTAACAGGCATCATAGCATTGGGGTTCATAGGCTTCAGTGGAATCGTCCAGATAAATTAACCTGTCATAAAGGTCTACGTGGTGTCTATAGATTATTTCATTCCCGCTTTGTCAATGGCAAGTCTTGCCACCTCTCTGGCGGTCATCATTCTGTTGGCTGAACATTTTCTTATGGACTATGGCGAGGTTGAACTGCAGGTCAATGACAAGACTTTCAAGGTCAAAGGTGGCTCAACTGTTCTAGGAACGTTAAAACAGGAAAAGATTTTTTTGCCTTCAGCTTGTGGAGGAAGAGCCACGTGTGCGTATTGCAAGGTAAAGGCCGTTACTGGCTTCGGAGACATTTTACCGACAGAGGCGCCACTACTTACTAAAGAGGAGGTATCGCAGAATATTCGGCTGGCCTGCCAGATCAAGGTAAAGAACAACTGCGCGGTCACAATTCCCGAAGAACTATTCAGCATAAAGGAATTCACCGCTCGTCTGGACTCCGTCGAATATCTGACCTATGATATCAAGCACTTCAAATTCAAATTGTTATCGCCCTCTGAAATCGATTTCAAGGCTGGCCAGTACGTTCAGTTCCAGTCTCCTCCTTACGGCGAGGTTTCGGAATCGGTGTATCGCGCCTATTCCATGAGTGGGCGCGCTGACGCCAGGGATGTCATCGAACTTATGGTTAGATTGGTTCCTGAGGGAATTTGCACGACCTACATGTTCAATCACCTGAAAGTTGGCCACGAGGTATCGCTCACAGGCCCCTATGGGGACTTTTTTCTTAGAGACACTGACAGGAAGATGGTCTGTATAGCTGGTGGTTCGGGGATGGCGCCGATTCGTTCAATCCTGTCAGGAATGACCACTGGTGATATTGAGAAACGGCGCCCTGTTTTCCTTTTTGGGGCCAGGGCCAGACGTGATCTATTCCTGTTGAGCGAGTGGGCGGAATTTGAAGCAAAACATCCGGGGTTCCGTTTCATACCGGCTTTATCAGGCCAGGAACCCGGCGATGACTGGTCCGGCGAGACAGGAAGAATCACGGATGTAATCGCCAAATATGTGCCTGACGGACGAGATTTCGAAGCCTATCTTTGCGGGAGTCCGGGAATGCTAAACGCCTGCGTGGATGTTTTGCGTAATCTCGGAGTTAATGAGGAGCGAATTTTCTATGACAAGTTTGGTTGATCGACCGGTCAAATCTGACCCTGACATCTTTGAAACCGAGCATAGACTTCGTCAGGGAAATTACATGAGAGGCGAAAGCAGAAATCTCCGCAATCTCCTGGAAGATGATCTGGCGCTGGTAGTTAGCCTCGATTTGCAAATGGATTTCATTGTTACAGAATTGGAAAGACTGTACCGGGAGGGTTTACGAGCCTACGGAGACCCGATCATAGTAAATGGAAAATATGAGGTGGAAGTAAGGGAAGACAGAGGCAAGACACCTTGCCCATGGGGAGACAGGTTTTTTGCCCCCAAAACGGTTGTTTCGGCCAGAAACCTTGAGAACGGAACAATACTAAAATATAGCCTTCTTGGATTGCACATGATAAAGCGCCATGGTTTTTTCCAGGGCGCACAAAGTCCTTTTAGAATCGAACCATCGCTTCTCAAAAAGTTTTTTGACCTCTGATTAATGCATTAGCCAAGACCAGACCCCTGATACCGAGTCTAATTGTAACCAACTGTGTTTTTTGCCTAATCAGCAAGCCTCACCATGAATGCGAAATGGCGAATGTCTTGCAAACGACCACACAGATAGGCATGGTTGTGTTCGCAGTAGACTTGCAGGGATCACACTCATACCTGAGTTTTCGGACCCTATCGCCATGCGCCACAACCACAGGCCCATCGTTTTCAGGATCATTGGGGTCCTCATCAACTGTAACCAGAACTTGGGATGGACACGCCATGACGCAGGCGCCACAAGCGTTACATCTTTGGGTATCGATCGTTATGAAGTAATCGCCTGAACCATCGCTATAACCATAATTTGCCAGCATTATCCAGTTCCTGTCATCAAAATGCCTTTAAAAAAGTCATTCGCTACAACCCCAGATTTCACTACACACCATTCGGCCATAGTTGTTTCGGCATGCAATTAATTCCTGGACGCTCTAACCTTACTAGCGTCGCTTGCTTTTACCTTTCCTGCAAAGAGAATAGCCGAACAGGGCGGCCCCGATAGCCCCTGCCAGTTGTGTATCCCATCTGGTTTTCATGGGCTCCAGCCCCACTTTCTTGCAGAGTCTGTCAATCACCCCCCTATTCTTGGCCATACCACCGGTTATAGCAAATTCTGGTTCTACCCCAACCCTTTCCAACAGCGACCAGATCCGCTGAGCCATCGCCAAGCAGTATGCCGCCAGAACTTCATTTGTATTAAGCCCTTGTCTCAATAAGGCTGTGGCTTCCGATTTGGCGTAAACCACGCATGCGCTTGAAACCGGCGAAGGTTCCACCTCAATATCAAATGAACGATCTCCCACCTCGCCAATTGACACAGAAAGAAGGTCCGACAACACCTCCATGCCTCTGCCTGTCCCGGCGGCGCATTTGTCGTTCATGAGGAAGTTTGTCACCTTTCCTTTTTCATCGCATCTGATAGCCTTTATATCCTGGCCACCCACATCCAGCACTGTTCTGACACTCGGGCCATAAATGAAGTTTGCTCCCCTGGCATGGCACGCTATCTCCGTAACTGATCGGTCAGCCATAGGGACATTAACACGACCGTAGCCTGTTCCAATACAGTAGTGGATATCAGATTCTTTCATCGTTGCGCCTTCAAGAGCAAATTCCAGGGCATTTCGAGCGCTATTGGGACTATTTGATCCTGTTCTCATATTGCCATAGGCGTATATTTCGCCATCGCACATGATAACCGCCTGCGAGGACACCGAACCGATGTCAATACCTAAAGTAATATATTCCGAGTTTATCCATTCAATATCCCGATTTACCCAATTGGTTTCATCCCAACGCCAAAATTCGGGCTGTTTATCCACACTCACTCTCGTATCCTTCTAAATTGATTTTTCAAGCCGATTTATTTGTCATACTGAAATGGCCAAACAGAAAAAATTCGGTAACAGTAAGAATAAACCTGTTCATCATTCAAGAGCTGCGCTGATATTTCCGTCATATTGAATCATGATATTCTTCCAGCAGTTGCCCCGATTAACAGGGGGGTTGCGAACTGATTTCATCATTGGCCCTTATTGGCCGCTACCACGGCAGCTCCGGTAGCAGCGCCATATTCGGGCTTTTCGGGAATAAGGATTGTTTCTATTCCCAGTTCTCTTTGAACTGCTGAAACAAGACCACGATTGTATGCGACCCCACCCATCATCACCATGTCAGGATGCATCCCAACCCGTCGAATCATAGACGCTATCCTGGATGCCAGTGAGTCGTGAATGGCCTTTGAAATGTCCTCCCTGGGAGTTTTGGCGTGGATAAGTCCTACAACTTCGGATTCAGCAAAAATTGTGCATTGCGCGTTCATGGGGATAGAATTGTCGGATAACAAGGCAAGCTCTCCCATTTTTTCAAGTGGCGTCTCAAGCGCACGCCCCATAGCTTCAATAAAAGAACCTGTCCCGGCGGCGCATTTGTCGTTGATGGCAAAGTCCACTATGGTTACCTTTTCGCCAATCCTGGCAGTTCTAGCCTCTTCAGCCCCTAAGTCCGCGATGGTTCGACCCGATGGGAAAAAATAATTTCCAGCCTCGGCCATCGCCTTTATCTCGTTAACCATTACATCAGCTTCAGATACGGCTTTGGCCCCGGACCCGGTTCCTGCGATGCAGGACAAATGTTTGCGACTTACTCCGGCATTCAACAGAGCCATTTCCAGGGATTGCCTTACCGCTACCGACTGATCAAATCCGGTCAACACCACTCCCAATCCGATTATCAGACCATCTCTCATTACTACCGTTTTTGTATTTTTTGCGCCGCAGTCAATTCCTGCTGTGATCATGACGCCTCACTTCCCGTTTTGTGGACACCGGGGTGAACCTGCGCCACTCTAATCGTAACTCAAACTTGAAACATTTCGGCGTTAGTCTTACAATGTGAACTGTACTAGAGGAGGCAATAAATGTCTATTGACGATGAGATTGTAATAAACCCCGAGTTGAGTTCAGACTTCATGTCTTTTGAGGAATTCTGTGATGAAAATTCCGGTTCTGAGGCCCTTTATATGGAATTGATAGCCAAAAATCCCACCGTTATGGACTCAGTCACCCTGGCCTTCTGCATGAGGCGCCTGGTCAAATTGTCAAGGGCATTCATGGATCTGGTACTGGCTTCGGTAAAACAGGACGCTATACCAGAACTCAAAGACTTGCTTGATACAAAGGGCATTCAACTTGACAAAAATCATTCAGCGAAATTGAGAGACATTGTTTTTGCCTTTAGGGACTCGGATGATGACCAAACCAGAAATGAATTTTCAAAGGCGCTGACTCTGATCACTTTGACACGTGAAAGAAAAAGGGTCACTTTCAATGTTGGGGAATCCTATAAGCCTCCGGAAGAAGGATGGCTGCCTGAAGACTTTGATGGTGATGACTCGGCTTACGAAATGGTAAGGGCGATAGAGAACCCACACTGGAATAGCGAGGAGGAAAGTTGAACAAAATGCGAAGTGACAGCCTACTTGCTCCTGTCTCAGAGACTGCCAAACAGGTTACAGATCTCATGGTGAGCGACAAACGTCGTGCGGCGGAGGTAATGGCGTCACTGAGTCCTGAGGAACAGGTCTCGCTAGTATCTCATCATGCATACATAGATCCCAAGAAAGCCCAGGAGATCATATTTCTTCAAGATGACGATCACGGGAAAAAAATTGTCGATGGCATAGGTGACAGAGCTTTATTCAGGATCATGAAATCGCAGAGTTCCACTCATATTGGGGTTCTGAGCCTGGTTGACCCTGAGAGGGTTCAATCAATACTCGATCTGGATTCGGAACTCTTTTCTACCGCAGGTGTTACAGACCCTCAAACGGCTTATCATTGGATGGTCAGTTTCCTTGAGGAGGATGATGAGACTTTTGGCAAATTACTGGATAAGGTGGACATCAAGCTCGTAGCGTTGGCCTTTCAGGAAAAAATTCTCAAACCACAGGCTACGGTTTTATCGGACACGGTAGACCCCGAAGAATCCGCTTTCCCCGCTGATTTCATGGTTAAACTTGACCGCGGTGAACTTAAACCGGACGATCTTGAAGTAACAGATGAAGAAGCCCTGGACATTTTGACCAAGATCCACCTCGTTGATGAGATGTACTTCTCAGAACTGGTATCGCTAATGATCAGGTCCGAGAGCCTGCACACAAGGACCGCCGAGGAAGCCCTGGACAGAATCAACGAGCAAGTCGGAGACATGTCTGAATTTGTTGAGGAAGCTGAGGACATGTTCGTGCCTCTGGAAGAATAACGGACAAGTAAATGACGCCTCTCTGTCTTTCAGAGGGGCGTCCGGGAAAGCTTATCTGGCCGGAGGGGCCGTTGTCGTGGGCCCGGGCCCTGCGGGTAACAGAATCTGGACATTGTATTTCTTGCGTAAGGCTTCCGCTATTTTTTCGTATTGCTCCTGCTGTTTCAGAAACTTTATTTGTTCCATAATCAGGTCTTTTACCTGTTCGTACGAATTTTCACGAGCCGGTCTTTTGTCATGCATAAGTATGACATGGTAGCCAAACTTTGTTTTGACCGGCCCTGTGATCTGGTCATTCTTCAAAGCAAAAGCTACATCCTCGATCTCTGGCGCCAGGCTACCGCGAGGCATCCAGTCCAGGTCTCCTTTTACATCCTTGCTCGGACATATTGAAACCTGGCCCGCTATATCTCCAAATTTCTCACCCTTTTTAAGACGGGCTAGAACATCCTTTGCGTCTTTCTCCGATTCAACTAGAATGTGGCTCAGATGAATGCTCTCCGGGGTGACAAATTCACCTTTGTTTTGCTCGTAGAATGCTTTGCCCTCGGCTTCCGTAGGCGGGGGAATGTCTTTTGTCAGACCTTCTAGGTAGAATCTCGCCAGCAGATCATTCCTCGTAAAATTTAGCAGCTTCTGAACATCCTGCCTCTTATCCACGCCCTGTTTTTCGGCTTCCGCCGCCAGCGCATAGACATTGACAATGTATTCAAGGGTCTGTCTTCTTCCTTCTGGGGTCTGATAGTAGTACTTGAATTTGTCAGGCACGGCGTTTGACATTTCTTTCAGATCGCCTTCCGTTACAGCCTTATCCCCTATTTTTGCCAGTATTTGGTTATCCGCCGGAGACGCGGAAACCACTGGACTAGCGGCGCTGACACTTGTCACAAACACCAGCAGAATAAAACTTGAGTAAAAAATATGTTTTTTCAATTCTTAAACCTCCATTTCGTTTTACCGATCAAGGCGTTAAAATAACATTACATTTTATGACAAGCTGGTATATAGCACAACCCTGCCCCATTATCAAAAAATTCTTACTTCATGCATTGAATTTAAAGAAGTCGTTGCTAATGTATATTCTTGCATACTTGCGTATTGTGCGCAGAGAACATATAATTGGTAGGTATATGTACGAAGGGACGACTTGCTGTCCCTAATGAGAAGACAGGAACAACCAAATTCGGAGTAAAGATTCTTGATGTCGAAAATGCCCTTGAGCTCTTTTGGTCATTTGACCGGATGGCTCCAGTTTTACAAAAATTCGTTTGGATCACAGTTGATTATATCCACTCTGCAAAGGGTCGGTATTAAGAAGTTTTTTCTGTTGTTTGCGATCGCGCTTACAATGCTGGTCATTTTGCTGTCCGGAGCATCCAAACAGAAAATCTCGGAGTTAAACATCCCATTGGCGCCGGTTAACCTGGTTGTTGAAACATCCGATGACGGTGTAGTGGCTTCATGGAATCCTTCAAAGGGGGCGGACTCTTACACATTGTTTTGGGGCACAGAAAATGGCGAATTCAGGAAAATGTTTGAAACCTCAGAAACCGCTATTTTGTTAAAAGGCCTGGATACGGGAAAAATGTACAATTTCGCCGTAACAGCCTCTAATTCAAGATACGAAAGCCCCTTTTCCGAGGAACATTTTTTTGTTCATGAAACAGATTCCGGCAATTCTTCCGGTTATATATCCATTGCAAGAGAACTTTTAGAAAACAACAGGGATCAGGAAGCACTGGCATTTATGGTAGCTGCAATCAGGCTGGATCCTCAAAATGCCGAATCTTACCGAACTCGCGCGTCGCTGTTTGAGAAGCTTGGCAGAAAAAAAGAAGCGCGCACAGATTTGCATACCGCTGAAACCCTTTTTAACAAAAAACCGATGACATCAAGAAATTAAACAATCCATCCCAATTAATCATTTACTATAATTACGCTTCCAGATGTTCCGGCTCGGTATTGAACCTTATGGGAACGCCTGGCGCATTTAATTTGGATTATGGGGTGTTTTGTCGTATGGTTATGAGCTGACTCATTGAACATCGAGAGAATTGACATCAACCTCTTGAGTTCACCAAAACGCTACTAAGGTAAATCCGTAGGCGCCCAAATTGGCATCTCTATCTGACTGGATCGCATTATTTTTTGTTTTGCTCGTTCTCGGCAGGTTAACAAGCTTGCTTCCTAAACTCGTCAGGGAACTTAGGGAAGACTTGACACTGGATAATGACATTTCAAACTTGGGCGCCGGACACTCACCCAAGATCAGTGTAATCATCCCTGCAAAGGACGAGTCGAAAACCATTGAAGCGGTAGCCCTCTCGATCCTGGCTTCATCGTATAGAAACATTGAACTGATACTTGTAGATGATCGCAGCCAGGATGACACGTTTGATCTGATGTTTCGGGTTCGCCAACAGGATGATAGGGTAAAGGTTGTCAGGATAAATAGACTGGAAGATGGCTGGACCGGAAAAACTCATGCGCTGAATGAGGCTGTAAGGCATGCTTCAGGTGACATTTTTATTTTTTCTGACGCTGACGCTTTATTCAGCAATGATCTAATTGATCAGGCAGTTTCAATATTCAAGCGAAGACACGTTGATTTACTTAGTCTTCTACCCGATTTTACGGATCCCGGTTTTATTGAAAAGGCGCTTTATCCACATATGGCATTAGGAATTTCTTATTTTTATCCTTTTAGTGAGGTAAATGACCCTAACAACATCGAAGCAGCCCTGGCGTCGGGATGTTTCATCATGATTTCACGAAAATCTTATAATCATCTTGGTGGTTGGGAACAATTCAAGTCGGAAATCACCGAAGACATCGCCATCAGCAAGTCGGCTAAGCGTGCAGGCATGAGTGTAATGGTGATGCTTGCCGGCAACAGGCTCAAGACGAAGCCATTTTCATCATTACATGGCCTTATAGGTTTCTGGGTCAGAACATTTTATGGTGGATTAGACAAGAATCTTTCCAAAACCCTGACGCTGACAGCAAACTATTTTTCACTTACCGTCGTTTTGGGTATGTTCCTGTTTTACCTGTGGAGTTATTGCATGTGGGAACCAGACTCTACAAAATATTATCTCATGTTAACCTATGGGGCGACTATTCTTTGTATTATGGGCGCTTTCTGCATGTTTCTGATAAAATACAATGGAAGGCCATTTTACGGAATTTACTGTCCGTTAGGTATAGTGATGGGGGCATGGATAGCATTTCGGGTGTTGGCCAGTATATTGTCCGGCAAAGGTGTTACGTGGCGTGGCGCCACTTACCACTGACAGGCTGCGCCAATTCAGAAACCTGATCTGTAGTGACAAAAGCTCTCAGCGCGCTGAGATCATTTGCGTTCATAGGCATATTATCCCCTGTTTATTTCCTGAGCTTAATTCTAGTGTTGATTTTTTCCTGGAATTGGTATTAAGAAATTATTCTTTAGAAGGTAGCGAGTTTTTGAGTTCTTGCGCTTCCGGACAGAATATCTTGACGTTATTAGGAATTTATTGCTAAAATCTATTTTTGTCTTTAGTCCCTTGGCGAAAGGAGACATTGTATGAACTATCCTCCGATCAGGCGATTGTCAAAAGTATTTTTTATCCTCGTCACCATTTTAATGTTTGCCCCAGCGCTTGCGATAGCTCAGGACTTCAAGGTTTTCAACAGTGACGAGTTTGGTTTTTCAATGAAATATCCGGGAAGCTGGTTTAAGAATGATCAGCCCAAGGGCAGTTATTTCGTAGTTTTTACAGCTCCGGATTTGAGTGATAACGTCAGGCCAAGGATTAATGTTGCAGCCCACAAACCTGTCAAGGATCCGATGAACGCTTATCTTAACGATTTCCGAAAAGGTATCGCCGACCTTCAAAAAGAAAAACAGGAAGTCAAGATTATCGATGAGGGTGACTTTAAGAGCGAATCTCCAGGTTCGTATTATTTTTTTATTAGGACTTATGAACTGAACCTGAAAGCTTGGTTGGACATTGTAATAGTCTATTACAAGAATGACCAAACATTGGTAAGGGTATCCTGCATAGCCCCTTCTTCGCAAATGGAGAAGTTTCATCAGGCGTTTAATGAAGTCCTGTTGTCAATGCGTTTCAGCGCTGATCCGGCTTCTGCGTCCGCTAGACCTCAACAATCTTCGGAGCCCGCGCCATCTACGTTACAACCTCCCTCACAGCAGGTTCAACCAGTTCAGCCAAGAACTCAGCAGGGACAGCCTCAAACCGGTGTTCCCTCCGTCTTCCGGCAGGAACAGGAAACTTCCACTGTAGCGCCTCAACCAAGCGCTCCAGCCAGACCCTTGGGTCCTCGTGGCCCATCACGTGATTTGGAAAGACCAGGCACTGGATTGGTCAACTAGCCTCCAGCTTTCTATGCCATCGTGAGGTCGGTGAGTGCATGAATCTTAATCCGCTTTTCAAACTATTCCGTCGTCACGAAGGATACCAGAAGTTTGACCGTTCCTGGCGGCAACCGCAGGCGAGCTGGATAGATAATGAAGCAATAAGGTCAAGAGCTCTAAAACTAGCTGAGACACATGAACCTAGGAATGATCGGTTTGAGCTCGAGACTGCGCTTTCAGAACTTTCGGTTTTTTATGATGCCGCTGATTTCAGACGAACCGCTTCGCTTATGGCATACCTGACCAGCAGGCTTTTCCGCGACATCTCCAAGACGCCATCTGACGATATTCAACAAAAAATCCTCAATTTTCAAGGCCCAAAATATTTCTTTGTCAATCACTCATCCTATTTTGACTACATTCATGCTGTAAATGTAGCTGGGCGCCTTGGCTTGCCAGTTCCTGTAACTCATGTTACCGGTAGCGTCACTAGCGGTTGGGCTGCCAAATGGCTCAAGGGCTTCCGGGCGTTGAAGGTTGGGAAAACCCTCTCTCCGTTAGCTCACAGGGCATATTCATGGTTTAGCGCTGCGCTTGCTGAAAAAAATGAAGTCCAGATGTTATATGCCCGAACCAGTCGATACACGGTTCGGTCAAGGGATGGAATACTTCGTGAACCATACGTCCCTCATGCTGTTCTAACTGGAGTCAAAGCTACCGGCAAAGCGCTTGTAATTCCGATTTCAATCTCATATTCAGTGATTCCTGACGATAGTTATTTAACCGCACCCTGGTTTTTCCCAGTTTTATCTATGTTTCCGGGAAACCGGCTCAGAGTGGCCCCCTTTGTTTTAGGGCTGAGATCACCCGAAAAAGTATTATCCAAGATAGATGGCATTTTTGGAGACGTGTCAGTAGGCTTTGGAGATCCATTTGAGCTCGCTCATGATAACAGCTTGTCACTTCAGAGAATTTCTCACAGGGCCATAGAAGAAATCGCCAGGAACAAGCTTATACAGCCGTCTCACCTGGTAGCCAAAGCAATTCAGGGTCAGAGTAAAATTGACGTTAAATCCCTACGGGAGCGATTCAGACAAGAGGTTGACAACACTATTACCTTTTTCAAGACCAGGTATCGTAAGGCTGCGCCTTTCCATCCCCTGATAATTTCCGATATTCCTCAATCGGTAAATCTGGGGTTACGAATACTGTCAAAGAGGGGGGCTATTTCCAGTTCAGTCATTCACAGGACTTATTCGCCCAAAAACGAGGCGTTGCTCGGTTTCTATTCTTATCACGCAGACAGGCGCATTTATCCACTTAGAGGACGCAACACGCTTACTGTTATAAACGCAGGGGCTTGGGGATATACAATTGCGCTACTAATTGGCAGAAATCTTCTCAAGAAAGACGAGCTTTCGGAACATTCGCTTATACTCTATGATTCTCGTGAAGAAATCATCGAGAAACTGACTTTGGAAGGCAAACATCCCCTCGTTTTCAAGGACATCGCTCTTCCGCGCTCTGTTCGCCCCGAGGCTGATTTGATTGCCGCAGTGGGAGACACATCTCTAATTCTTATAGTGACACCCAGTAAATATTTCTATTCGACCATGACAAAGGTTGTAGAACTTGCGCCTGACGGAAGTGATCTCGTCATAGCCACCAAAGGTTTCATTCCAGAGACCGGACTTTTACCTTGCCAGACAGTTCGAGAGGAACTAGATCGTCTCGGGAAGAAAATGCGTGTATCCGCTCTATCAGGAGCAAACCTCGCGCATGAAATAGTTTCTGGAGGCGCAGGGGTTACACAGATTGCCTGCGAAAACCTCGAAACTTTTGAGCGAATGAAGCCATTGATAGATACGAGTCTTTTCCGTCTCGTCCATTCAAGGGATGTAGTGGGAACCACACTAGCGGCGGCTTTGAAAAATGTTTACGCTATCGGGTATGGCATACTGGAAGGTTCCAAACAGGCCCCCGAAAACTTCCTTGCAACGTACGCCACCCTGGTGACTTCCGAGATTCGTGACTATGGATCGCTCTTGGGGGCTTCACCTGAAACATTCGACGCCGAAAGTCAGGTATGGATGGCAGACTTGCTGGCTACCTGCAGAGGCGGAAGATCAGCGAACTTCGGGAGAGAACTGGCCCAGATTGACGAAAAACAGGGAAAACCTAGGCCCGCAAAGGCTCTCATGGAACAGTACAGAAAGAAAAAAATCGCAGTTGAAGGTTTTGAGGCCAGTCGTTTCGCTCAAAGGATCGCTACTCAACGAGGTTTTCACCCCCTAATTCTTGGCGAAATTTACTCCATACTGCACGGGGGTAAAAAGATTGATGTTTACGAATTTATGGAAAAATGTTTGGACGCCATGGACAAAAGAGTTGATGAGTCAGTATTAGCTCCATTCCGATCCCGTCCAGCCCGGTTTTAGCAATTTTTTTCATAACAACGCATTGGCGCCTCCAGGGGGATGAATGACGCGACAAAAATGGGCTTTGTGCTCTATGCCTTTTTTTCCCTGAATTTATTTCGACACTTCACGGAATTTAATGACTGAATCTATTTTCTCACAGGTTTGTCAAAATGGATAACGCCAATAGCGCTCAGGAGCATTTGCTAATAAAAGACATCAAACCTGGGTTGGAAATACTCCAGTTTTTCCAACTTTCCTCAATGGAAACCCGCAAGACAAAAACGGGACAGGATTATCTTAATCTCTCACTTTCTGACAGGAGTGGCTCAATTACCGCCAAGGTTTGGTCTAATATCCTGAAAATGACCAAACTGAATTTTGATACAGGAGATTTCGTAAAGGTCAAGGCCTCAACCCAATTGTTTGGAGATATCCTCCAATTGAACATTGATAGAATCAGAAAAGCAGAGGCGTCTGAACTTCCTGACATGAATCGTCTGGTTAGAAAGACTGTCTTTGACACCGACATGCTGTATGAACAAATTCTCCAGGCTGTGGAACTTTTGGACCCGCCCGAGTTGTCTGAATTTGTCAGGAAAGTTATCGAAACCAACTCATACAAGTTCAAGACCTACCCGGCTGCCAAAAGAATCCATCATGCCTATCTTGGAGGATTCATTGAGCATACATATACTGTTACCATGAAGGTACAGGCTTTGATAGACCTTATTCCGGACATTGACGCTAGCCTGGCTATCGCGGGGGCTATACTTCACGATATTGGAAAACTGCATGAAATAGACCCCGATACCAAAGGGCGCACAGTCCAGGGTCGTCTGAAGGGCCACGTGATGCTTGGTATCGAAATCCTCAGAGACGCCGCCAACGAACTCGAAATAACATCCGCTCCGTGGTTTTCGGAACTTGAGCACATTTTGCTTTCCCACCATGGCGAACCCGAGTTTGGGGCCCTGGTGAAACCGCTTACCAAAGAGGCTATTCTGGTACACTTTATCGACAACCTTGATTCCAAACTAAAAATTATTGAAGAGGCTCTGGAAAAGACTGACGCCAATGGATTTAGTGATTATAATAAGTATCTGGAGGGCCGTGCATTTGCAGGCTCTCATCGTTTAATGGAGGAGTAAAAAAATGTTTGAAATTCAGGAAAGAATCACACAGGTTAAAGACAGGTCAGACAAATTAAGAGGTTATCTTTGACCTCGACAGTAAAATCTCCAGATTGAATCATCTGCAAAAATTACAGGAAGACTCAGAATTCTGGAACAGTCCTGAACTGGCCAAGGGCGTTCTGAAGGAGCAAAAACAGCTATCCAGTCTGATTGATGGCTTCAGTTCGCTTTGTTCCGAAGTTGAAGACACTTCCGTCCTCTTTGATCTGGCACTCGAGGAAAACGACGAATCCACGATGAATGAGGTTTCACAAAGACTTTCAACCCTGGAGGAACATGTTCGAGACATGGAAGTTAAGAGGCTATTTACTCGAACAGAAGACCAAGGGGATGCGATTGTCGAGATTCATGCCGGCGCTGGAGGAACCGAGGCGCAGGATTGGGCTGAAATCCTGCTGAGAATGTACCTCAGATGGTCCGAACTTGAAGGTTATAAGTCCGAAGTGCTCGATACGCTTCCAGGAGAAGAGGCAGGACTAAAGTCTGTCACTTTCGCAGTTGATGGGGACTATGCTTATGGCCGCATGAAAGCCGAAATGGGCATTCATAGACTCGTCAGAATATCGCCCTTCGACGCTAACGCCAGGAGACACACATCGTTCGCCGCTGTTTTCGTCTATCCGAGCGCCGATGATGATGTCGATATTGAAATTAATGAGACTGATCTCAAGATTGATACGTATCGCGCATCAGGCGCCGGTGGCCAGCATGTTAACAAAACCGATTCAGCGGTCAGGATTACCCATTTACCTACCGGCATTGTTGTTCAATGTCAGAATGAGAGATCCCAGCATAAGAATAAGGCCATGGCCATGAAGATTCTTAGATCTCGCTTGTATGACCTCGAATTGGAAAAGAAAAGAGAAGAAAAGGATAACCTGCACAAAGACAAGAAAGAAATCGCGTGGGGATCACAAATCAGATCATACGTTTTGCAACCGTACCAAATGGTAAAGGATCACCGGACAAACTGCGAAATAGGCAATGTCACTGCCGTACTAAATGGGGAAATCAATCAATTGATTCAGGAATATCTCCTGCTCGGGGCCTCCGAAAAGTCGGCATGATAGAGCAAACGCCCCTTGACAGATCGAACTAAACCACGAAGAGTGATAGCGGTTCTATTCCATGAGAAATGCGCCATACGCAGAGAAAACAGACCGCTATCACGAGATATCTACCTCTAGTCCCCCCTCTTGGCTGCATTGCATGCCTTCTGGTCATCAAAGTCCCAGTTTGTCGGCCAACTCCTTGTCAGTGGGCTCTGTCAAAACCGTTCCATCACTAAAAATGAGTGTAGGGATCACAAATCGTCCATTTGTCCTGATTACAAATTCCTTATTGGAAGGATCCTCATCAACATCGAACCATACGTATTCAATATTGTTTGAATCCAGAAAGTTGCGACTTCTTCTGGCATCAGGACACCATTTGGCGCCGTACACGATTAACTTTTCGCTATTATCAACCATGTTTCCTCCTTCATCCAATTACCGACGCTATGCCGTTGGAACCAATTTTCAGATTGAAGCAATTGCCCTGTTGTGACCTGATGATTATAGCATAAAATAAATTACAGATGCCCAATTTGTATAATTTGATGACCGCCCCAAAAGGACTGAGAAATGGAAAAATTCAATCGCCCCATATTGAAGAGAAAGGATGCGTTGTCACAGACCTTGCACGAATATTGGGATAAGGCCAAAAATAGAGCATCCAGCCTTGACGATCAAATGAATCTGTCTGGAGTATCCCAGACAGTCGGGGAGTATTTGAGACAACGTGACAGAATAGCATCAAGAAGGAAATGGACCGGTCGCGGTATCAGTTTGCTGGGCGCCGGCATATTATTGAGTTCCTGCGCAATCTCTATTTTTTCTACTACTGGATTGTACACTGCAGGATTGGGGATCGGCCTCCTGGTGTCCGGTCTGGCTCTCTCATCATGGAAACCCCGGCTGAAAGACACTACAGAGGCGCTCATTGCAGCCCATAAATATGACAATATACTCAATACAGCCCGGTTAGCGCTGGAAATGGACATTGCACCAGACAGAGCTGAACAAATCCTTCAGGAATTGGTTAAAAAGGGAATTGCTGAAATTGATCTGGACCACAAAACGCATGACAGCAATATAATCTATCGAATCAAGGGCTTGTAATGCCACATTTGTGATGCGACCCTAGCAGACCTTGACTGACCATTTGGTATGTTATCAAGTTAATTGGGCTTTCTGTTTGGGCTTGAACTTGACCGCCAACATTGTGATGTCATCCGTTTGAGGACAGTCTCCGCAGAATACCTTTAGACTCTTCATAACCTGGCTGACTACTCCACTGACTGATGCGTCAGGGGTTAAGGAAACAGCCTGAATCAGGCGGTCATCTCCAAAAAGTTCGTCTCGTGAGTTGAACGCTTCCGTAACCCCATCGGTAAAGGTTAGTATGATGGCGCCTGGTTCGAGTTGACAGCTATCGGTCCATACCTGAGGTTTTTCCAGCACCCCCAGTATCGGCCCGGTAGCCTCGCCCAATGGTTTGGCGATTCCGGCCGGCGATAGCGCCAGAGGTGGGTTGTGACCACAGTTCGCGTATGTGAATAAACCAGTCTTAAGGTTCAATATTCCTACGAATATAGTCACAAACATGCAGCTCTCATTATTTTTCAGAAGCAGACTGTTGACCTGTTGCAGCGCTATGTCAAGTTTTTGTTCCGAAGACACCGTCGCTTCAACAAGATACTTTGTGACTGACATAAATAGCGCAGCCGGAACTCCCTTGCCCGAAACATCCCCGATCGCTATGCATACGCTATCCTGATCCATAAAAAAGAAATCATAAAAATCCCCGCCTACCTCACGGGCAGGCTGCATCAATGCGCATACTTCCAGATCCTTTCTTTCACCCAACGTTGGAGATATCGCAGGAAGCATACTTCGCTGAATATCGGCCGCAATAGACAGTTCGCTTTCTATGCGCTCCTTTTCCATTGTGGCCCTGGTTAATTTTTCGATATAGTCCTTCAATGATTTCTGCATTATATCGAAAGCCGATGCAAGCGCCCCTATTTCATCGCGCCGTGTTGTCCATGGGACCTGAGAATCCAAATCTCCCTCGCCTATTCGTTCGGTTGCCTTTACAAGACTCATTAAAGGACCCGTAAAAGAAAGGGCCACCAAGTAGCTTACTGCTATGAGAAGAATCATCCCTAACACTGCTATTATCGTCAGCTTGTCTTGCAGATCATCAGAAGCCATGAATAATTCTGATTTAGAAAACAGGGCGCACAACTTCCAGCCTGTTGATGGTATAGTGAAAAAAGCGCAATACGAGTCGATGCCCGACAGTATGCCGCCGGCATCCAGAAAACCTGAAGCCTCCGTATTGATGGCCGCTGCAAGTTTCTCAAAACTGGAATTCCCACTCCGGGCCGCCAGGCCCTGAATTGTGTCCCGAAACAACAATCCAGCATCCGGACTCGCCACGAATGTCCCTTCATTGGAAACCATGAACGCATAACCCGTAACATTCCTGAACATTTCCGTTATGTCAAAACTTAAACGTTCCAGTGAAAGGTCCGCTGTAACAATGCCCTTGATTTCCATACCGCGAGAGGGGGATTTGCGCCGAAATAGCGGTCGTGAATATGTAACCATCCTGATATCACCACCACCTTCGTCAAAATAGGGAGAACTCCAGTGTGGTTTCCCCGTTTTCTTGGGGATCGTATACCAATCCTTATTAAAATAATCGTAATCGGGGGTTCCGAGTTGCACTAGCTTCATGCCATCCGCAGCCTTGCAGTAATATGGCGCAAATGACCTGATTTCCGAATTGAACGAATATGGCTCAAAAGCTATCGTAGCGCCGTATATATCGTCATTTTCCTTCACCACACTTTCGAGCAGATCCAGAAGCGACACCTCATTCCATTTCCCGAATTCAATTGCATAAGCAAGGTTTTCCGTCGATGTCTCCACCGATTGAAGCCGATCATCAAATTGTAGCGCAGCTGATTTTACAATGTTGATTGCCCCCTTTTCCACAAGACTTATGATAATTGCGGATGAAAAGAAATCGCTATATTTAAGCGTCGCCGCCAGAATCAGGCCCGTTCCCAATAATGTCCATAAAGCAAGCTTTATAGTGATCCCAAATCCAAAATATTTGGGTGATTTCATATCACTACCGTTACGGAACATATTATATCTCTTGTTATTCAGGATTATTGAGGTTGAATTTCAAACTGAGCGCATTGGCGTCATTTTCCAGGCGCCAGTCCACTTCATCGGCCATCTCTTTCATCAGCATTACGCCCAACCCTCCGATTGGTCGCATTCCAAGACCGGATGTCGTGTCAGGCTGAGAAAGTTGTGTGATGTCAAATGCCTCAGACCAATCCAGAATCCTGTAAACAATAAAACCGGACCGATCCTTAAGACATTCCAACCTTACCGGTCCCGGACGGCCCCGGTAGCCATGGTGACACAAGTTGACAAAGGCTTCTTCAATACATAACAGCATGCCTTCCAGCCGATCCCTTGAGCCAAAGGTCTCCAGCCAGAGCCTTTCCGCCCAGTCCGTTACGGCTCGAAGGTTTTCGATCAACGAAACTGTTTCAAGCGTATCCACCGTTTCATACTGGCTCATTTTCAAATGACAATGCTTTCAGCTTCATCGAGGGTGTCAACTATTTTTACCAGTCGGGAAAAACCGCTTACATCAAAAATCTTGCGCACTATCTGGTTCATGCAGCAGCAGACCAGTGTTGTGCGACAGGCCTGGGCTTTGCGGCAAACAATCAGCACCGAGCGCAAACCCGCGCTGCTAATATAGGCCATATCCTCCATATTAACTATTATACGGTCAGGCCTGCAATCCAAAGCCTCTTCCAGTGTTCGCTGAAACGCGCTGGCTGCTATCGTGTCCACACGGCCACTGATTCTGGCTATCATAGTTTTTGTATCGCGTGTCAGGTTAATTTCCAAATGGCCCTCCCGAAATAATATATTTGCATTCACGGTTCCTGTGATTTTCGAATACCATCAAGGTGACTACTCTTCCGCTGGCTCATTTTTCGTTTTCGTAAGCTTCAGCGGGCGCTAAAACTACTTCCAACGCATATTAAATGTAACTGCAATCGCTAATGAACTTTTGAATGATCACGTGATTGCATACTGGTTCTCCAATTCGGTCTTCAATGCCATCCTCCGATCAAAAAAGCCTGATCTGGACATAAGGGCCCTCATCCGGAACATTTGTGAAACGTTAGTCGCTGTCGGTCAGATTCACGCATTTCTTAACAAATGCATATGTCTGCGAAAAATAAAAAAGGACAGCGCCGTAACCATCACAAGCATAAGCGACCCTGAGAAAAATAGCTGACCAAACCGTCCATGTTCAACAAGCGGCGCTCCAAACACAGGCCCTACGAAAAAACCGAGCTGGAACATCTGAAAAGTAAGATTTGTATTGAATGCCCTGAATCGGGGTTCAGACAAATCAAAGACGATGCTTGAAAGCAAAGGCATTATAAGTCCCCAGCCCACACCCATCAGTAGCCCCATTAGGTAAAACATGCCGGAGCCTCTGACAAATACCATCGCCAGGTAACAAACCGCAAGCCACATCAATGCATAGACAAGCAAACCAGTCTTGTTTTCACGATCCATTAAACCTCCCCCAATGAGGCGCACGCCGATCTCTGACAGACTGGAGATCGTGAAGAACAGACCCGGATTGGAAACACCAATAGATACGCCAAAATCGTTCAAGAAGTAGAACACCGGCGCATAGGTCGTCCATACCACCACTGATATTCCAAGCACCACCAGAATGCATATATTGCGCAGGTTTGTCTTCATCTCTGACAGGCTAAGCGGGGAACGAGCCTCAGGTTTTACGCTATCGGAATCATCCGGAATCAATACCAATAAAGGATACGTTAGCGCCATCATAAGACCAGCTACCGCAAGGACACGCTGAAAACTCTCCAGGGCCGCAGTCAGATAAACTACCGCAGGCGGAATTATCGCATAAGGCATCAGCGAAATAACACTGATAATACTAAAGGCTAATGAACTTTTTTCACGAGGAATGCTCAAAACCATTCTGGATGTTACAGCCACTGTCAGGACAACATAGGCTATTGCGTGAAATATTCGCACAATTGCCATTGAAATCACGGAATTGGCCACGCCATACAATAGCAGCGAAATAATTACGAAAAAAGTGCTGACACCAATCCATTTGCGGCTGTTATAGGCATTCGAGAAAGGGCTTATCACTGGCCTCAACAACAATATGACCAGAGAAAAGATGCCTATCAGGAAACCAAACCATTCCGGAGCAATCGAAATAGACCCTAAATAAGATGTAAAATGAAAAAACAACGCTATGTTGCAGTAATTCAAAAAAATGATCAGGTTTATCGCAACAAATTCTACGGAAAACAGTTTCTTTGAAGTATCCATTTA
>CAITZA010000386.1 GCA_903896745.1 uncultured Desulfomonile sp.
AGAGGAGGAGCTGAAGGAGTTGGAAGGGCCACTACCTCGGCTGTGGTCACATGTATTTTCATACTGACAGTAACCAACGCAATATTTGCCTTACTGTTCTACTATTTTCCGAGACTCTGGATTCTGTGGTGACATCGTTATGGCCCACGAAAAAGAAAATACGGCTCTCCCGATAATTACGGCTTCCAATCTGAGCATTGGCTACGGGGATCAGACCGTTCTGCATAATATATCCCTGGAGGTGTATCGCGGCGAGATACTGGCGGTGCTTGGGCGATCAGGGTGCGGGAAGACCACTCTCTTCAGGGCCCTTATCGGATTGATTGAATTGAGAAGTGGCGAAGTTTTTATTGATGGTGAAAAATGCGTTCCCATTCTGGAGGGAGGCCCGGATGGTCTGATGAAGAAAATTGGTGTGCTGTTTCAGTCCGGAGCGCTATTCAGCTCGATGACAATTGCTGAAAATATCGCCTTACCTCTCGTTCAGTATTCAAACCTCCCACGCAATGTAATCGAGAGACTGGTCGCTCTGAAACTTGCGGAAGTTGGCCTGGGCGCCTATGCCAGAAGCTTTCCATCTGAGTTAAGCGGCGGAATGCAGAAAAGAGCAGCGTTAGCGCGGGCAATGGCGCTAGACCCCAAGATTCTTTTCTTTGATGAGCCTTCGGCCGGACTGGATCCTGTAACAAGCGCGGAGCTTGATGAAACAATCATGGCAATAAATGCGGCTCTCGGCACAACAATAATCATCATTACACATGAACTTGCCAGTGTTTTCAGGATTGCAAACAGAATCATCATGCTTGATCCTCAAGAAAAAGGAATCATTGCCCAGGGGACGCCTGAAGAACTTAGAAGAATCGTGGATGACAAACGTGTAAGGGACTTTTTTGCATCCCTGAATTAGACATAATGTATTCAAGATGTTAGGTCTGACTAGCGAAAAAAATGTTTAGACTGGTTGGAATTCATCTCTAAATGATATAATACTCTGCTACAAATTTTGGAGACACTTAATGTCAAGTCAGGCCTCAAAGTTCAAGATAGGGCTTTTCGTGGTATCAGGTTTGCTGCTCGGGGTGGTAGTTTTTGTTTGGCTTGGCGCTTCAAGGTACTTCCAGGATTCAAAGACCGTAGTGGCATACTTTACGGAAAGTGTCCAAGGCCTGGAATCGGACAGCCCTGTAAAATACAGGGGTGTTCCTGTTGGCAGGGTGAAAGCTATTCGAATGGCGCCCGACGCGCGGTTGATTGAAGTCCTCATGAGCCTCAACAGAAGCTTCAAACTGAATGAAGACCTTGGGGTAAAAATTAATCTCCTCGGTCTAACTGGCCAAAAATACCTTGAAATGGATAATTTCAGGCCAGATCAGATTCGGGAGCAAATTACTCTCGACTTTACTCCACGTTATCCCGTAATTCCTACCTATTCCTCCGATATTCGGGAGATAGGTAACGCTCTGGAAAATCTCTTTCAGAAAGTTAAAGGTGTAGATCTCGAAAGGGTCACAAACAATTTGATAAGGATAAGCGCAAGACTCGACAAAATGCTTTCCGACCCTAAAATCGATAACACATTCGTGGATGCTGCCGAAACCTTGCGTGAAATGAAAGAAATTAGTAGAAAGCTTAACGATGAGCTATCCAGAAATCAGCCGATAAAAGCAATGACCAAGACACTGGAAAAGGCCAACGACTTTCTTCAGGTTGGTTCGGAAGCGGCCAGGAGCGCTGACAGGATGATACGAAGGTCTGACAACAATCTTAACTTACTGACCCAAAAGTTGGACCGTAGCGCTGATAACCTGATAGATTTTACACGCATGATAAAACTCAAGCCGTCCAGTATAATTTTTGGCCCTGGAGACAAACCAACTGATGGTCGTTAGATTATTCAGCCCTCCGGGGATGAGCGAAAAGAGCTGGCGGTAATTCTGGAGCCAATGGTAAATCAAACGACTTGATACCTGAAAATATTTAATCGCCTATTTTCAGACGGGATGATCTATCTGAGCAAACATAATATCCTGAATCAATTTCTTGGCTGTTTTTTTATTGCTGGAAGTCTTTTTGCTGTTTTGTCAACCGGGGGCTGCGCATTAACATCAAAGAGCGCCATAACCTATTACAACCTGGACTATCCCTCCCCAAAGGCCGAATATTCGAAAACTTCACCTGATGTGTTGATGGTTTATAAATTTCTTTCATCGTCAGAGGTCGATACTCTACTTTTTAGCATTTCGGATGAAAAGAAATCCAGCTCGATAGTCTCCCAGCACCGTTGGCAGGAAAACCCGGTCGATATGATCACCGAACTGGTATTGCGGGATATAGAAACTTCGAGGCTTTTTGACAAGGCTGTCGATCAATGGAGTAGTATGCGCTATAGATACGCGCTCGAAGGAACCGTACGCAATCTGATGGGGGAGATTGTAGAAAATAGCGCAAGGGCCGTCGTAGAGGCTGAAGTGTCTTTCATTGATTTTGAGGCATCGAAGCTGGGTAAGAAAATCATTTTCAGGAAGTTGTACAAAATCACAGAACCCAGCGTGGATAAAACACCGGCCATGATCGCGCAGGCCATGAATAGAGCTGTCAAGCGACTGTCCAAGAGAATTCGCGACGATGTTTCCGCAAGCATGACAATCATCAGCTCCGAACAAAAAGGAATGTGACGCTGAACCGGGCACATGTTTAAATTTGGTAAAAAAGTCTGAATACACTTTTCGTAAAGGCAATTTTGCAATACACTAGAACCAAATAATTACTTCAACCATAATCAAGCCTGCCACATTTTGGACGTGAGGGAGACCATGAAGCAAATACTAGTGGTTGACGATGAAAAACACATTTGCGAACTCTATAAGATTGAACTCGAGGATGAGGGTTATTCCGTTACCATAGCAAATTCCGGAGCTGAAGCGCTGGATGTGGTTGACAGGAATCCTCCGGACCTGATTGTGCTTGACATCCAGATGCCCGGAATGGATGGCGTTGAAACTCTGGAAAAGCTTCTGGGGAAGGACAAGGGGGTTCCGATAATCCTGAACACTGCCTACAGCCACTATAAGGACGATTTTACCACTTGGGGAGCCGACGCTTACGTTGTCAAATCATCTGATACCTCCAGGCTGAAATCCGAAATAAGGAGGTTGCTCGGCAGATGAACCTGAAAAATGAAATGAAGGACACGCTGTGCATTTTAATGGCGGGCGGAAAAGGTGAGCGTCTCTATCCCTTAACAAAGGCGCGTGCAAAACCATCCGTGAGATTTGGAGGCAAGTATCGAATTGTAGACTTTACACTTTCAAATTGCCTCAACTCGGATATCAGAAGAATCTTCGTCCTTACACAATACAGGTCATTATCTCTTGATCGCCATATCAGGCTTGGATGGAGCATCTTTAATCACGAACTCGGAGAATTTATCGAGTGTGTCCCTCCGCAGCAGAGAAATGTTGACCGCTGGTACCGGGGAACAGCGGACAGTATATACCAGAACATCTACATTCTCCAGAGGGAGCGTCCCAAACGCGTCCTGATACTGTCCGGTGACCATGTCTACAAGATGGACTACAATGACATGCTGGCTTTTCACATTGAAAATAACGCGGAACTTACAGTAGCCGGCGTAGAGGCGCCGCGTTCGGAGGCAAAAGCTTTCGGGGTAATTGGATGTGACGACGATTACAGAATTATAGATTGGGAAGAAAAGCCCTCCAATCCCAAGACAATCCCCGGTGACCCCAACACCTCCTTTGTCTCAATGGGTGTATACATTTTCAATACTGACACACTCGTCAAGAATGTGATTGCCGACGCAAAGAACAAGAATTCTTCGCATGATTTTGGCAAAGATATTGTCCCTCGCATGATTGAATCCAACAAGGTCATGGTTCACAGTTTCAAGGAACCCGGAACCCAGGGAGGCCGTTACTGGCGCGATATAGGAACGCTCGACGCCTACTGGGCCGCAAATATTGATTTGTGCTCCGCTTCTCCACAATGCAACCTTTACGACGAATCGTGGCCCATACGCACATATCAGATTCAGACGCCTCCCGCAAAAATTGTCCAGGTCAAAACAAAGGGACAATCAAGGGGCTCCAAGTCGCAAATCGTCAACTCGATTCTTTCCGGCGGTTGTCTCGTTAACGGCGCTGAAATAAAGAGCTCCATCCTTTCACATAATGTAACGGTTGAAAATGGTTCTTCCCTGGATGAAGTTGTAGCTCTTGATGGCGTGAGGGTCGGGGGCGGCGCCAAAATCAGGAAAGCCATAATCGACCAGGATGTTGTTATTCCTCCTGGATTTATAATAGGTTACGATCATGAGCTTGACAGCGGTCGTTTCAGCATTTCACCGGAAGGCGTCGTTGTAGTTCCGCAGGGGATGAGTCTGGAGTAGCCTAAAGCTGAATTTAAACGGAAGGTTTCTAAACATGTCCTACGTGGAGTTTGAAGGGCGGCGCATCGCCTATGAAGTTCAGCCGGAATCTTTTGACGCAAACGATCTGGCGGTAGTTTTCATTCATGGCTCGGGAGGGGATCGCAATGACTGGCGCTTTCAGCTAGATGGCTTGAGCGATACATGTACGGTGATAGCGCTGGAGTTACCGGGTCATGGTTTGTCCGATCAACCAGGTGAGTCCGATGTGTCCAAATATGCGTTGAGGGTTGAAGGTTTTATTGAAAAACTGGGGCTCACAAAAGTCGTGGTAGTGGGGTGTTCACTAGGAAGCGCCATAACCCAGACAATGGCCCTCAATCCCAAACCATGGCTCAAGGCGATAGGCCTTGTTGGCGCAGGCGCGCGCCTAAGGGTTATGCCCTCATTGCTGGAAGCGCTGCTTTCCATGCCGGATAAGGCATTGGATAATCTGGCGGACTATTGCCTGTCGGATTCCGCTTCAGATCAGTTAAGAACCGCTATGAAACTTAAATACACAAGCTCTGATCCGTTATTGATTCACGGAGACCTGAGCGCTTGCGACAAATTTGATGTAATGAAACAGCTCAGCCTTATAAAACTGCCTACAATTATCATTGTTGGGGCTCAGGACAAGCTTACGCCGGTAAAATACTCAAAGTTTCTAAACGAGTCCATAGGCGCGTCAACCATGACGGTAATCGACAATGCAGGTCATTTGGTCATGCTGGAGCAGCCGGAACATTTTAACATGCAAATCAGGAGATTCCTGGGTCAAATAAGTTAAAGACTCATTCAATATATTTGTGGACTTAGGCCAACTGTCCGAATTCCACTGTGTTTCTGCCTTTTGCTTTGGCTCTGTACAGGGCTGCGTCCGCCACTCCAATGATATCGTCGAGTTCATGGTTCGTTGATGGATCAATTGCCACAGCTCCAAAACTTAATGTGATATGAAAAATCCCTTCCGAGGTAATTACTGGATTTAGTTCAAAATCGCTCCTCAATCTCTCCGACAGACTTCTTCCGGAATCCTGATCGCAACCCGGCAGGATCAGCAGGAATTCCTCTCCACCATACCGACCTACGGAATCATAGGGTCTTATGCCTGACGTGAGCTTTAATGCCGTTTCCCTTAGAGCGACATCGCCGGCAAGATGGCCATGAACGTCGTTGATTTGTTTGAAATGGTCTATGTCTGCCATGACGAGTGTCAAATGCCTGGATTCGCGTGCAGCCCTGGCAAGCTCCCTCTGCAGGATACCAAGTATAGCGTGTCTGTTCCACAATCCGGTCAGAGAGTCATGGGTTGCCTGAAATTCAGAGGCCCTCAGAGCTTCGAACAAATCTTCCTGTAGCTGGATTATTCGGGTGGCCGCTCGAATGCGCACCCTAAGTTCCTGAGGGTCAAACGGCTTGGTTATGTAATCGTCGGAACCCGCCTCCAGACCCTCGATTATATCCTCTTTGCCGCTCTTGGCTGTTAGCAGGATAATGTAGGTGTAAGGCCTCGTTTCCATTTTTCTGACTTCCCTGCACAAGGTGGGCCCATCCATGCCAGGCATGATCCAGTCCAGAACTACGAGCTTGGGAGCGTCTTCCTTGTTGAGTTCCGCCCATGCCTGGTTTCCATCCTCGCATACAACCAGATCATGTCCCCATCTCTTGAGATGAGCCTCAAGAAACCGTCTGGTGACTCTGTCATCTTCAGCTATCAGGATTCTCAATGTGTGTTTACCTCCAGTAACCCCTTGAAGCTTCGAAAAAGTTTCGCCGGGCCCTAGTCTTTTGAAGTATCTCCGATTAACTTTCTCAGTTCACTCTGAACGCGACGAATTTCATTTTCCGAGATCCCTTTGATATCGTTCATCATGCTATCCGGGGCCTCAAGGATGCCTTTCACAGAGCCGAATGTAATTAACAAGGCCTTCCTTTTTTCCGGTCCAATTCCAGAAACCTCATCCAGCGCAGACTTTATTACGCTCTGCTTCCTGAAATCATTGTGAAATGACAATACAAACCTGTGAGCTTCATCCCTCATTCTCATTAACAGGAATAGAGCGGAATCTCCTTTCCTGAATGTTACAGGATTTTTTCGATCAGGTATGTATATTTTATCTGTTTCCTCATCATTGGCGCCTTTTGCTATGGATGCTACGGGAACCTTAATGGAATCGGGAAGCTTTTCCAGGGCCGCAACTGCGGCGTTCAACTGGGATTTGCCGCCGTCAATCAGCATCAAGTCCGGAAGTGGATCGTTTGCAGTATGCTCTATCCTGCGCGTGATAGTCTGAAGGATCATTCCAGGGTCATCCTGATCTTCGAATTCGCGGATTTTATACTTCCTGTAGGCAGACTTGTTTGGCTTTCCATCCAGAAATGAAACTTTTGCCCCAACAGCCTCACTTCCGGCAATATTGGAAATATCATAACATTCAATTAACTTAGGGCTTGATGCCAAATTGAGCTTGGCGCCTATGCGCTCAAGAATCTTGTTAAGCGAGTCTTTCTGCTTTTCCCGAAGCAGCGCGTTTTCGGAATTTTTTTGCGCCAATCTCATCAAACGTCTTCCATCTCCACGATGCGGGACTCTTATGAAAACTCTCGCTCCCTTCATTTCAGAAAGCCAGGATTCAACGAGTTCAGGCAGCTCTATCGCGTGCGATACGAGAATTTCTTTTGGAACGAACGCCCCTGAATCATAAAACTGTTTTATTGCGGACGTCAGGATTTCCTCGTTTTCCAAAGCGGAACTCCTGAAAACAAATGATTCCTCCCCAATAAGGTTCCCCTTCCTGAAAGACAGGGCGGAGACAGCGTAAGTATCGGATTCCCCAGCGACGAGAGCTATAACATCCTGATCCTTTAAGTGGAAGAAAGATACGCTTTGCATTTCCAGAGTTCTCCTGACCGAAGCGAGCCTGTCCCTCAATCTTGCGGCCTCCTCAAACCTCAGGCTTTGCGCCGCTTCCTCCATCTGTTGTTCAAGAGAATTTGTAAATTCGGAGCTTTTTCCCTCCAAGAGCAGGATAATGGAATTGACCATTCTCCTGTACTCATTGGGGTCAACATTTCCTGTGCATGGACAAAGACATCTTTTCATTTGACAATTGAGACATGGCCTGATGCAGGTTTTTAGCTGTCGATCGGTGCATTGCCTCAGGGGAAAGAGTCTTCTGATCAGATTCAGGGTGATGCGCGCGTCTCTGGCGGATGAGTAAGGGCCGAAATATCTTTCTCTATCCGATTCAATCTTCTGTGTTCTGATAAGGGTGAGCCTGGGAAATTGGTGGGACACATTAAGTCTCAGAGAGAAAAAAGATTTGTCATCCCGCAGGTTAACATTGTATTTGGGCCGATGCTCCTTGATCAGGTTATTTTCAAGAATTAGAGCTTCCTTTTCGGTCTGGGTAAGAATGGTCCTGATATTTTCAACGCGCGTCATCATGAATCGGACTTTTATTCTTTCATCGCCGGTTCTGGAAAAATAGTTGCGCACCCTGTTTCTGAGATTCCCAGCCTTGCCTACGTACAATATTTTCGAATTCTTATCCTCCATCAGATAAACACCTGGACTTGAAGGGAGAGTCTGAAGAAATTTCTCGTCTATCGGCATGAAAAAACTCTATAAGTTTTTGACCACATCAATATGTGGGTGAGTATAAAATTCGATCCGGCCTGAACAGAGGTGTTGATGGAAAAAACATCAAGAATACACATCGCTCTCATAACATTAAACCTGTAAAAGAATAAATCTTGCTAAAAAGAGGAGGCATTTGCTAATAATAATCATTTAATGTTCAGAACCGTAGACGTGGGTAGCTGAGGTTCCTCTGATGAAAAAAAATCAGGACCGAAAAGTAGCAGAGACAAAATTCCTTGAGGACAAAGGCCGTATCACCAACAAAGAGATGGCCAGAAAACTGGGTGTCCATCCTGCTACAGTAGCCCGCTGGAAAAAAGCGGATGAATGGGATCTTAAATTAATGCAAACCATATCTCAACCGGAACCTCGGATAAACCATAATCAGGACATTTTCAATATTGATCTGGAGCACATAAGGATGCTTAACGAGAGGATAGGCTCTTATCTTGCCAAAAAGGACCTACTTACCTCCGAGATACTCGAGCTTTCAGAAGCCAAATTGAACCTTATAAATTGTATGGAAATTCTCAACGAACATTCCAGATTTCTGGTTGATAGGGAATTCGACGACCCTTCGAATTTGGACTATGAATAACAAATTTTTAAGGAGCAGCCATGATTGAGATGAGATTTCACGGTCGGGGAGGTCAGGGCGCCGTTACTTCCGCAGAGTTGGTAGCTCAGGCCGCCATTGATACAGGAAAATTTGCCACGGCTTTCCCCAGTTTCGGTCCGGAGAGACGCGGCGCGCCAGTAGTCGCTTTTGCAAGAGTTGATGAACAGCCCGTGCGAACTCGCTACAAAGTTTACAAGCCGGATGTGGTAGTCGTCCTGGATCCCTCACTCCTCGAAATTGCCAACCCCGCAGAGGGACTTAGCGAAGGGGGAATCCTGATAATAAATTCTTCTGAAGACGCTGATGCTATCAGAAAGAAGATTTCGTATTCGGGGCGCCTTGCTTTAACTGACGCCAGTACGATTGCCAAGGAAGTGATAGGCCTTCCGATCACAAACACGACTATGGTTGGGGCGCTGGTAAAAGGAACGGGCGTTTTGACCGTCGAATCCTTGAAAGGGCCATTTCAGAGAAGATTTGGGAAAATCGCCTCAAGAAATATTGAAGCTATGCAGCGGGCCTTTGAGGAAACAAAAATTTACGAATAGCATTTTGATAAAATTGGATGACGAATTCTTATCTCTTGCTTTCGCTGCCTGAGTTTACGGAGGAAACAGTGACAAAACCGATGGATCAAATTTTGTGGCAAGAAATAGAGCCGGGAGGGGTGATCACAGAGCCTGGAAACGCCTCATGTTATCATACCGGCGCCTGGAGATCGCAAAAACCCAAATATGACCCGGACACCTGCATAAAATGCTGGCGATGCTACATCATGTGCCCAGACTGCGCCATCTCGCCCGATTACGAAAATAACGTGTTCGTCTGGAATTTCAATTACTGCAAAGGTTGTGGGATTTGCGCTTATGAGTGCCCCGCTAACGCTATTGTGATGGAGGAGGATTAGTCAATGGGGCAAAAAGTAGGAATTGAAGTCTCAATAGCAGCTGCCGACGCCGTCGGTCTGTGTGACGTCGATGTCGTGGCCGCTTACCCTATTACTCCGCAGACTCACGTGGTCGAACACCTTGCTGAACTTTGCGCATCGGGCCATCTCGACGCCGAGTTCGTTCCCGTAGAAAGTGAACACTCAGCAATGAGCGTTTGCTGCGGTTCGGCCGCCGCTGGCGCCAGAACCTTTACCGCTACCTCCGCTCAAGGCCTCGCGCTCATGGCCGAAATCGTTTATATCGCCTCTTCCATGAGACTGCCAATGGTCATGTTCCTGGCAAACAGGGCTTTAAGCGCTCCACTCTCCATCTGGAACGATCACTCCGATACCATGATGGTTAGGGATTGTGGTTGGGTTCAGGTTTTCTGTCAGAACGGACAGGAAGTTTATGACTCTATTTTCCACGCTTTCAAGGTTTCTGAAGATAAAAGGGTCTCTCTTCCTGTGATGATCAATGTAGATGGATTCGCTTTGACTCACGTCATCGAACCCATAGAATTTTGGACAAAGGAAATGGTCAAGCAGTACCTTCCTCCGTTCCAGCCGATTCACACGCTTCACCCTGACAAGGTTGTGACTATGGGCGCGTTTGGAATGCCTGAGATTTACACAGAGGCCAAAAAAGCGCTGGATGTCGCCTTGTGGAATTCCGGACCAGTGGTTGTCGAGGCCTGGAATGAAATGGCTAAACTGACCGGACGCCAGTACTTGCCTGTCGAAAAATACAGGACTGAAGAAGCCGAAACGCTGATTCTGGCCATGGGCTCCATTTGTGAAACAGCGTCACTCGCTGTGGATGAAATGAGGGAAAGTGGCAGGAAGATTGGTATGATAAACCTGCGACTGTGGAGACCTTTGCCCACGGAGGAACTCATCAAAGCCTTGGCTGGCGCTAGGGACGTGATAGTTCTGGACAGGGCGCTTACGCCCGGAGGCGCCAATTCTCCTCTCACCTCTGAGATCAGAACCCTAATGTATGCCGAACCGAACAGGCCAAACATATATTGCATGGTCGCAGGCCTAGGCGGCAGGGATGTCACCCCTAACGACATCAAGGTGATGGTTGACACGGCTCTTGCTGATAAACATACAGGGCACTACATCTATGGCGTCCGCGGTTAGCGACGTGAGCATTACGGAGACAAAAATGGCTGAAACAGAAAAAAAGAAGGTTATTAAGCCGCTTAAAAACTTCCCCATGGAAGAATATATAAACAGTGGGCATCGCGCCTGTCAGGGTTGCGCCGAAGTTCTTGCAGTCAGACACGTGCTTAAGGCAATCGGTCCCGACGTTGTAATGGCAATGGCCACAGGATGTATGGAAATTATTTCGTCTCCCTATCCATATACCTCCTGGACCGTGCCCTGGATACACATAGCCTTTGAAAATGCCGCAGCTGTGGCTTCAGGTATAGAAGCGGGCCTTAAGGCGCTGAAGAGAAAAAAAAGAATTCCCGACAAGGAAATCACCATCCTGGCGATGGGTGGAGATGGTGGAACAACGGACATAGGGTTCCAGGCCCTTTCCGGTATGATGGAGAGAGGCCATAAGATCATTTATGTCTGTGTTGATAACGAAGCCTATATGAATACAGGAATTCAAAGATCATCCTCCACTCCGTTCGGCGCCACCACCACAACCTCACCAGCCGGCAGAGTCGCTCCAGCCGGACAAATGACATGGAAAAAGGATATGGTCGCGATAGCGGCGGCTCACGGCATTCCTTACACCGCTACCGCATGCCCCACCTTCTACAACGATCTTCAGAAGAAAATACTCAAGGCAAAAGAAGTCGATGGCCCATCCTACATCCATATTCTTTCGGTATGTCCGACCGGATGGAGAGTGCCCCTCCACAAGGCTATAGAATATGGCCAACTTGCTGTCGATACCGGCGTTTTCCCTCTCTACGAAGTAGAAAATGGCGTCTGGAAGCTGAACAGGAAGCCCAAGGAACTCAAACCGGTTGTCGAGTATTTCAAAGGACAGGGCAGATACCGTCACCTTGATGATACACTGACTGCAGAAATACAGGACAAGATTACCGCAAGATGGAATCGTCTTGTCAAAATGTGTGAAGCGGACAAAGAAGACTAGCAATTACAAAAATATACATTTTTTATTGACACTTGTGGCGGCTTGATGCCGCCCTTTTTTTATTTGACCTTACGATGTGGCGAGTTTGTCGAAAGAGAACTCTGCCAATGGCAATAAAAAAAGCTGGCCACCTCAGAGGGGCCAGCTTTTGAAGACAGTATATTTAATCTAACATCATATCAAATCACATGTCATCGTCTTCCTCATCGCTCGGCCATTCAACGAATGGCGCATCTTGATCCACCATAGCGTTCACCATCATTTCTACAAGGCCGGTATACCATATTCCAGTTTTTTCGAACACCTCGTAGTTTTGCATTAAATCACGAATCTGTCCTTTGCAGTTTGAACATGGCGCACATACCATCTTCTTGATTTCAGGATCCATTTCGCCCTGAAATGCGCCAAGCATCTGCTGAAGCTTTTTCCTTCCGGACAACTTTATTTTCCAGTCCGTGAAATTGCCGGAACTCATTATGGCAAAACCGGAACCTCCGCCGCAGCAGTAGTTGGCAACGCCGTGAGGTGTCATTTCCCTGAAACGTCCCGGAGGTGTTATAGCCTTGAGAATTTCACGTTGAGGTTTGACTATTCCCATGAGTCTGACGATGTTGCACGGGTCATGCAAAGTAACCGGAAAATCGTTTTTTGACGGATCAAATTTTATCTTTCCTGATTTCACTATATCCCACAGCAAGGTATAGGAACTTTCTCTGGGTATCATCTGTTCGCCAGGAAGAAGTCGATCGGCAATAACGGAAAGAGCCTTATGGGCATGGCCACATTCGCCGATGACAATTTTCTTGACCCCAAGTTCGCGTGCGATCTCAAGATGTTTTATGGCTACCCTCGCAAACTGGACATCGTCATACCATAGACCGTAGTTTACACCGTCGTACCCCGCAAGTTCCGTGGAGATCGTGTAGTCAATGCCGGCAGCGTCAAAAAGGATAGCGAAAGACATTGGGTTTTCGGGCCAGGACATGAATTCACCAGCATTGTGAACCAGCAGTATTTCAGCGCCTTTTTTATTTAGCGGAATTGTGATCCTTCTGCCGATCTTTTCTTCAATATCATCCTCGAGGTACTCGATAATGTCCCCAATAGCCGCTGTTGTCATTCCGGTGCTGGAACCGAATTTAAGATGTTTGACAGATCCTTTTTCGTGTATTTCGGTTGCGGCTATGCCAAGTTCCTGGCTGAACAGTTTCCTTAGTTCATGATTGATAAGACCGTTATCAACTCCTACGGGGCATACGGAAGCGCAGCGTCGGCACAACGTGCATCTGTATGCAAGTTCGGCCAACCTTGCGACGAGGTCCCACGTGAGTTCAATGTCGTGTCCCCTGAAGCCCGCCAGGAACTTACCACCCGGGGACAGGTATTTCTTGGCTACTTTCCTAAGAACATCGGCCCTGAATGTAGGACGGTATATGTCCTGACGTCCGCTTGCCTCAAACACAGGGCAGGCTTCCGCACAGGTCTGACACTTGGCGCAATATTCCAGCGACAGGGCTAGTGGCTGCAAAAATGTCCAGTTATTTTCCTTGGTAAGCAGTTTTTCCAGACCCAAAAGAAAAGACGCCACAAGTTGCTCTTCTTCTTCAGGAGTCTGAGGCTTGGGCAGCGTTAAAGCGCTAACGCCATCAAGGGAGTGTTCCCACCTCGTTTTCTGATCATCTGATAATTGAACTAAAGGACTCTCTTTATAATTTTCGTATGGCGGAGGAAGAGTCGCAAATTTTGCAGGATTAAGATCGACCAACTGTTCAGCAGATTTTGATATTTCTTCAGGCTTCATTTCAAATCCTCCGAATGATTTCTATTCTTTTTTGGCCCAAGGATTTTCGGTTGCTACATCAGCCCAGCTCTTCTTTCCACCCTGAGCGCCGATGTGGGCGGCCGACCATGTTACAGGATAACCCAGATATGTCTTTATCTTAGCGTCAACACCAGGATCCCCAATGTTCGGATTGTCATCCCATTTCACCTTATCCCACATGAAATACTTCGAAACCATGTGAGTCATGTGCGTGAATGGGAAATATGCGAAAAAGCTGAGAAAGAGCAGCAGGTTAAGATAGTGCATGCCGGTTAGCTGGTCTTTCATCGGGCTGAAAGTAATTATACTTACCAGATAATCGCGTGAAATCCCGAAACCGGGGTCCTTGAGCCATACCAGAAAACCTGTGACAAAAATGGCGCCCAGCCAGATCAGGTTCATGTAATCTATTGGCGCTGAGAATTCGCTCAACTCCGGGTCGCTCATACGCTTGATTACCAACCCGACTACGCCTATTGTCCCAAGCACGTATCCAACTACTCCCAACAGTATCGTCAGGGATTGAGCAAGACTGCCAAGCGCTGTGCTCGAAGGAAGCCCCATTATCTGCAATATGGCCCCTATAGCCAGAAAGGCAAGACCGGCGATAGACAGGTAAAGGCCCATGTGAAAAGGGAATGACCAGTACCAAAGCGATCTGTTGTCCTCATACAATGCCTTGATAAACAGAATTTCAGGAAGCATGAACATATACTGCGCCAGATGGTCCTTATGTCTCTCATTCTTCCAGTGATCTATTTCTTCGTAAAATGAACCGCCATAAGACTTATGTTTGCCCTCGTGAGGAATTGGGTACAATTCCCAACGAACATGCATAGGCATGGTGGCATATTTAAGTAGTTTCGTAGCAAATGCCACGATGAAAATGGCGCCGCATAAATAAGTCAGAATCTGAATCCAGCTCATTTCTCCTCTCCTTCCGCCCGGTAACGAATTTTTTTCAGGAATGACAGGTTGTAGTTACCCATATCCAAATTATCATTTCAATGACAATTATACCATAGTTTTAAGATATTAATGCCACTCTTTTCCTTGGTTAGTTAAGAAGTATTACAAATACCCTAATAAAAATTTTTGGGTCTCAAAGAGTAGTAAGTTAATCGACATAACAAGCCGATGTTTCTTGACTCAATTCAGGCGCGGTCAACATTCAATTGTTATAACCTTCCAGTCGCCAACAATCATGAATCCCCACCCACAAGAGCTTGCGCTTTTGTAAAAAATGTAAGCTTTGGTCAGTCAGTAAGGCTTATGAATCAGGCCTGGTCGGGCTTATTTCCCGTGCGCCTGTCGTTCGACAGGTTCCATTTCCCAGTCGCTCTCATATTCCTGTTCAATTTCAACCCCCATATCCTCAATTTCCGGCAATGGCTCATCGGCAAAATCTGCTCTGAAAAATTTGTTCACCCATTGCTGTCCCCATGGATCCTCTTCGAGGAAATCTCTCATGTCACCCACTGATTTTAGATTCCGGAACTGAATCCATCCGTCCACATCCATCATCAGTGTCAGTTCTTCAGGTACTGCGTCGGACCAGTCAATAAAATAGGGGGAATGCGAACTCATGAGAACTTGTTTGCCCGGATTCGCTGCCGAGAATCGGTGCATTAACCCGTAAAGGACCCTGAGTCGGTTGGGGTTAAGGTATGTTTCGGGTTCTTCGATGAAAAAGATCCTCGGTTGGTCAGGCAGGTTAAAAAGAGTGATTAACGCAAGGAATACCAGAAAGCCGTCGGACAATTGAGGGCCTACAAAATAACCGGACTTGTTGTCTTCCTCCAC
>CAITZA010000387.1 GCA_903896745.1 uncultured Desulfomonile sp.
AGGCCACAGGATATTGTTTTGACGAGGCGGTGGGAGCCAACCCGCGAATTCTGAAGAGTGGCAAGCACGATGTCGGCTTCTATCGAAACATGTGGGAAACCATTTCAGCGGGAAAAGTATGGAGCGCTAACATAACCAACAGAAAGAAGGATGGCTCATTGCTCGATGAACAGGTCACCATCTCCCCGATCCGGAATTCAGATGGGAAAATAGTCAATTATGTCGGGGTGAAGAGGGATGTGACCAGGGAAGTTGCCCTGCAACGGCAGCTTTTCCAGTCGCAGAAGATGGAGGCCATTGGAACTCTTGCAGGAGGGATTGCGCACGATTTCAACAACATTATCTATGCGATAACGGGGTACACTGAACTGGCGATGGAAGATCTGCCAGCCGACACCGAATCCCGACATGACCTCGAACAGGTCCTGGGAGCTGTCTACCGCGCATCAGAAATGGTCAAGCAAATCCTTACCTTCAGCCGTCAAGGTGACACGGAAAGAAAACCCGTTGACTTGGCTCCCATAATCAAAGAGGGTCTTAAATTCCTCAGATCATCAATCCCGTCCATTATTGAAATACGTCAACAGATAGACGAGCGCCTTGGGAAGGTTAACGCCAATCTTACTCAGATTCATCAGGTATTAATGAATCTCTGCACGAATGCGGCCTACTCGATGCGGGATTCCAAGGGCATAATGACAGTGCGGCTGGTCATGGCGACACCTGACCATGATTTTAGAGCCAAACATTCGCTGAAAATGTCAGGAGACTATGTTGAACTCTCTGTTAGCGATTCGGGTTGTGGAATTCCTCATGAAATAATCCATAGAATATTTGAGCCATATTTTACCACCAAGCCCGTAGACGAGGGCACGGGAATGGGACTCGCTGTAATCCACGGAATTGTGACTAGCTACGGTGGGGCAATCACTGTTCAGAGTGAACCAGGTCAAGGCTCTACCTTCAGAATATTCTTGCCGGTTATAGAAATGGAAACCAGGCAGATGGAGCTCTCAACACGCTCCCCCGATCCAACTGGAGATGAACGGGCGCTACTGGTGGAGGATGAAAAGATCCTCCTGGATATGGAACAGACGATACTGGAACACCTGGGATACAAGGTTGTTCCATCAATTGATCCCGAAAACGCCCTGAAAATTTTCGAGGCTGATCCTCATGGATTTGACTTTGTCATCACCGATCTTACGATGCCCAAACTGACCGGACTGAATCTGGCTTCCAGGATTCATGCCTTGCGCCCGGACATCCCAATCATCCTATGCACCGGATACGGATATAAGCTCGGTGGCAAGAGCCCCGAAGAGATGGGTGTGCAGGCGCTCATCAACAAACCCGTCCTCAAGAAAAACCTTGCTGCATCGATACGGAATGTTCTGGACAGGAAGAAACAGTCGCCGAAACAGTAACCCCCGGACTCTGCCGCATGGTTAACTTGTCCAATGATTCCTGGGTTGTGAATAGGACTTCAGGAATAGTGGCTCCATTCTTGGCTCGGGATTGTCAAAGTTATTAAAATGCAGTCCGATTTTACAAACTCGCCTTTATCAAAATCCATCTTGCTCTACTCGAACGAATCAAAAATGATTCTGGGGTTTTTCCGGGAAGCTTCAACAAACCGAAGGTGTGAATATTGGATTGGAAGAGAGCGCAGGCAAACTTGATGAGTCTGTATTAGTGGTAGATGACGAGCCTGATCTCTCGTTTGTTGCAAGGTTGAAAGGG
>CAITZA010000388.1 GCA_903896745.1 uncultured Desulfomonile sp.
CCTGAACATGTCAATGTTGTTTTCAACGAGTTCAGAAAGATTGATTTCGCTTAATTCGAAGGCCCCTTTGCCAGAGTAATCGAGCATCTGTCTGACAAGACTGGCAGATTTAATAGAAGCTGACATGGCTCTTCCCAGAAAAAGTTCTTTTTCAGAGGAATTGAAATCGCTCTCTTGAGCTAGTTCTATGTTGCCAATTATTACCGCCAGAAGGTTGTTAAAATCATGGGCAATCCCCCCACTGAGAACACCCAGGCTTTCCAGCTTTTGTGATTGGATGAGCTTTCTTTCCATTTCCAGGAGTTCCTCCTGGGCTCGTTTTCGTTCTGTAACATCTTCAAAAATCATGCAAAAGCGGTCTGTAGAATCCCATGGTCGATAGACGCTACAGTAGAACGTTTTCTGAGATGGACCATGATGCATCTCAAAAGATTTTGGTTTGCCCGTGATAGCGACCTCACCACAGTAGTCCACCCATTCCTGCTCGGTTCCAGGCCAAACTTCAAGAATAGTTTTGCCTACGACGTCTTCTCTCTGGAGACCTGTGATTTTTTCAAATGCGTCGTTAGTCGATAAATGTCGATAACTGATAAATTTCCCATCTTCATCGAATACTGATTCAAAAATGATGAAACCATTGGTCATTCTATTTATCAATTGTAAGGTTTCCTCAGTGACATTCTTAAGGCTTTCCTCAAATTTCTTACGGTCATCAATGTCTTGGCCGAAAAAGAGAAAACGATTGTCGGAAAGTTTGACTGCAGAAAGAGAGATCCATTTGGATTTTCCACTCGAAAGAGAAATATAAACATCAGACTCAAGGAAACCTGAAATGAGGAAAGTCTGAAACAATTCTGTGTATTTGGGCATAAGTTCCGGTATGACAAACTCGAATATGCTCATCTGTAGTAGTTCTTCCCGTGAATATCCACTTATTAAGCTCGACACTTTATTCACGGAAATTATTTTGCCGTTCGAGTCTGTTTCAAATATGGCTATGGGGGAAGATTCGACGTACTCTTTGAAGAGATTCTCACTCTCCAGCAGCGATTCTTCAGCTTTTTTTCGCTCAGTGACATCTCGAGCTACACCCTGGAAACCTAAAAAATTGCCTTCAGTATCAATGTTCGGGTTTGAAACAATTTCTACCCATACTGTAGAACCGTCCTTTCGTATCATTTCCAATTCATATGTGAGAGGCGGTAAGTGTTTGTGCTCTTGGAGAAAGTTAACCCTCTCTACAACAATTTTTTTAATCTTTCCTTTTGATTCGGGAGTAAGAAAGTCAAAAATCGTTTTGCCTGGAATCTCGTCAGTCTTGTAACCTGAAAGGCTTTTAAAAGACGGGCTTACATATTTCAATAAAAGATTGGAATCTGAACTCCAGATGACATCTTTCATGTTCTCGGCTAGGACACGATACTTGACTTCGCTTTGAACCAGCGCCTCTTCCGTCTGCTTTTGCTTGGTAATATCTTGAATTACTCCCCAAATGACATTGGTGTTGGGATTGAAATGCGCAATTGAATGAATGTC
>CAITZA010000389.1 GCA_903896745.1 uncultured Desulfomonile sp.
CCTATGTTTGAAATAGCAAAACAAAAAGAAGGTATTCGCGGGGCCTTTGTGAGGCTTGTAAAACTTAGTTCCGAGGATTACACGGTAATAGTTCGATCACCGGATGACGGGCGTTTACTGAACAGGTACAATGGCCCTGACCTATCAAAAGCCGAAGAGGTGTTCAACTCAGAAGTGGAAAAGCTTTATTGAATCCGTATGGACGCGCCGAATCGCGACTCGGTAATCTTTGCTTTGCCACATGGTTTTGTGAGCTCTGACAAAAAGACCTTAACTGCATTATTATTTCTTTTATGAAAGGTTATTCATGGCCAAACTTCGTCTTCAGAATGAATGGAAGATGTGGGTTAGTTTGGTTTTGCTACTCCTTTTGATAGTTGGATATCTCTGGTATGCGAGCAGACCCCCAACTGAAGGAGATGAACCACTCTGGCGTGTTACCGGGATAGTAGACGCATCGACGATTAAGGTCAGAGGTTCTGGGCAGGTTCTGGAAGTGGCTCTAGCCGGCCTGAACGTGCCCCAATCCCAGCAGGAACCTGCAAAAGACTTTCTTAACAAGACCTTGTACGAGAAATGGGTTCGGATCAAGGTTTTGGATCAGGAGACTGGTAAGCCCAAAAAAGCGTTTGTATTCATTTCGGGAGAAGATATAAACGCCCGCATGATTCGTTGGGGCCTAGCCCGAATTGACAGCGACGAAAAAAACTTTGACGTTCGGCCCTACATGGAACTCGAACAGGAGGCCGAAATGTCAAAAAGGGGTTTATGGAACAAATGAAAGTCAGGAGCGATATATAATGAAGGTCCTGTTAATCGGGTCGGGTGGTAGAGAGCATACATTGGCGTGGAAGCTTGCTCAGTCTGAACTTGTAAACGAGGTTATAGCGGCGCCGGGAAATATTGGCATTTCCGGTGAGCCAAAATGCAAATCGGTTAACGTCTCATCAGAAGACATTCCGGGATTGCTCAACCTTGCGACAAGCGAAAAGATTGACCTCACTGTCGTCGGACCTGAGGCGCCTCTTTGTCTGGGACTGGCTGACGCATTTGCCTCCAGGGGCCTGAAAGTTTTTGGTCCCTCGTCAAAGGCTGCAATGCTTGAAGGTAGTAAAGTTTTTTCCAAAACACTGATGCAAAAATACAGCATCCCTACGGCCAATTTTGAAGTCTTTGACAATTTTGACAAAGCAAGAGCGCTTCTCTCTAGCTGCCTTTTCCCTACCGTGATCAAAGCTGACGGACTTGCTGCAGGAAAAGGCGTTTTTGTTTGTAAAGACCGGACCGAGGCTTACGAAGCGCTTGATTCCATAATGAACAGAAGAATGTTCGGCATAGCTGGAGATCGCGTAATTATTGAAGAATGTCTCGAAGGCGAAGAAGCGTCGTTCATAGCTTTTAGCGATGGAAACAGTGTAGTTCCTCTTGCTGGCTCCCAGGACCACAAGGCTGTCTACGACGATGATAAAGGACCTAATACCGGTGGAATGGGAGCGTATTCCCCTGCTCCCGTAATCACTGAGGCGCTTCATGAAAAAATCATGAATGACATCATGATTCCGACCGTGAGAGCCCTCGAATCCGAGGGGGCCCCATTTGTCGGGTTTCTCTATGCAGGTTTGATGATCAGGAATGACGAAGTAAAGGTGCTTGAGTACAACGTCAGATTGGGTGATCCAGAGGCTCAGCCTCTCCTGTTCAGAATGAAGTCCGATCCGGTCCCATTAATGCTGGCCGCGATTGAAAGACGTTTAGGCGGCATGACAATCGAGTGGATGGATGAAGACTCCGTCTGTGTGGTGATGGCTTCAAAAGGTTATCCAGGGGCCTATGAAAAGGGCTTGGAGATAACAGGAATACGGCGGGCCGAGGAAATCGAAGATGTCAAGGTCTTCATTGCCGGGGCTCAGAAAAAAAATGGAATGCTTGTAACTTCCGGTGGACGTGTGCTGGGTGTCACAGCGCGTTCAAAGGGGATCGGATCCGCCATATCAAAGGCCTACCAAGCTGTGACTTTGATAAAATGGGATGGTGTTCATTTCCGGAATGACATCGGGAAAAAGGCCCTGGGTCGATAGCAATTCTACCGGACTTATATTTTTATAACAGACCTACCTGGTTAGGAATGGTCGTAATTGAGAAACCATTTCGACCGGTTTATGACAAAGAACGAGCTTTGACCAATCTGTCTGCAAAACCGGCTAGCGCTTTCTAAGAGCCTTCCGTTCAGAGGGGGATGCGCATTAGAATGCGAAAAAACAGGATATTTAAAGAAACGCCTGATGAGAACACGGAATCATTCAGGAGATGGGCAGAGTCATTACCTATCGGTGTAGTATGTCTAAATAACCTCTCAATCGAGTGGCACAACCAGTCCTTTGCAAAACTGTTCGACCCGCAAAGCGCTGAATACCTCAGGGGGAAAAGCCTATACGTTCTTGCAGGTAGCCCGCATGATGAAAAAACACTTGATGAGATCGTCTTGGCCATTTCGGAAGCAGCAGGAACAGATTCAGCCTTATTGAAATGCCGACGCGTTAATGGAGAATTATTCCTGGGACAGTTCAGGCTTTGGAACACAAACGTATATTCCGGGCGCTATAAAAGAGTTTTCCTGGTTCAGGAGCTGGATGAATGGCAACCGAAGGAACTGTTTCAATCACAAACAGATGATTCGCAAAATGATTTTGGTCAGGATCATGCTGATGGATCACTATTAATAGCGGGGTCAAGAATTGTTTATGCGAATGCCCGATTGCA
>CAITZA010000390.1 GCA_903896745.1 uncultured Desulfomonile sp.
CCCATTGTAGCTGAGTTACTGGATGTGATTGATTCAACAAGTTTTAATCGGGGATGAATGAAATATCGACGGCGAAACCCTTAGAACGCGTGATAAAAAAATGATAAGATTGAACCATGAAAAAAAGACAGGACGCCAAGCGTATGCTCAACATCCTGCATTCTATGCTAATATTTGGTGGAGATGAAGGGATTTGAACCCTCGACCCCCGCGTTGCGAACGCGGTGCTCTCCCGCTGAGCTACATCCCCGTTATCCAGAAACTAATAGCATGGATGGTGTTTTGGTGTCAACCTCGAGAGATCGAATGTTTTGCGGAGAGGGATTTTTTTGTGAAGGCAAAAATGCGTTTCAACGATCACCATCCTGCGGCCCCATTTAATTGGGATGGGTGATCGCCTATGGGTTACATTTTATCTTTTAGTGTATAATATTTGTGAGTTGACACTATTTGACTGCGGAATGAATGAATGAGATCATTTTACCTGGTAGTGGCCTTACTGACATTAATATTTGTGACGTGTCAGCACAGTGTTGCACGCGCGATACGGAGTTATGTCCTTTCAAGACGTTCGAGACTGCGAACACGCGACGGTGTTTTGATCTTTGCGGTTCTGCTATGTGCGAACATACTGCTGGCTTTTTTGTCCATGAATTCGGGCTGGGCCCCTGCAGATTCGCAAGCACAAAAAATACTGGCGGTAACTTTTTTCACCTATCTTGGAGTCACTCTTGCCCTTGCTATTTTCCTGGTCATTATAAAGACACTGTATCTCTCATTGAGTCTGGCATTGGCCGGATATCGGTTCTTGCTGATAATTGTCAGCGGAGATCTTGGCGATACTCCAGTTATCGGGAAACGGGAAACTGAGGGGAGGCAGGTTACCTGCGCTGGGTCATCACCTGATTCCGGACATGCGGCAGTTCTTGGTAGCGACACAACGCATATTCCTGTTCTTAAACGATCCATGGGGGCGTTTTCGCTTGGTTGCTTTCGTTCCGGTATCCGTCCGCTGGCCTGCGAACAAACCATCCGCAGGGTAGCTGTAGCAATCATATTGCTTTTTGTAGCCGGAGGGATTTATGGCGTTATGGAAGCCTATTCACAGCCCAAGAATGAAAAGTTCGAAATCAGGGACACCAAACTTCATGGGCTGGATAAACCAATCACCCTGATTCATGTTACGGACATTCATTACGGAATGTTTTATAATCAAAGCGATTTGAAACGACTTGTAGAGAACGTCAATTCTATCGAGGCTGACGCGGTAGTATTCACCGGGGACATTTTTCATTCACCTCAAACAAACGTTGAATCAGCTCCGGCGATTTTTCGGAAATTGCGAGAGCGTAAATTCGGTAACCTTGCGGTGATGGGTAATCATGAGTACTACGCTGGTGAAAAGAGAACCGTGAAGGCTATGGAGGAGGGTGGCCTTGTCATCCTGCGCGATGAATGGCTTACGCTAGACAGTGGGACTGCAAGGATTCATATTGCGGGCCTGGATGATCCCAGGAAAAACTGGCTATTGGGACAGGAATTCCCCAATTTTGCCAGGATGATGGAGAATGCTCCAAAGGATGAAGGATTCAGGATTTTACTTTCTCACCGACCGACGGTTTTTCCTCTGGCCGCCGGAAATGGTTTTGATCTGACGCTGGCAGGGCATACACACGGCGGACAGGTTATAGTTCCCTGGGGGAAATCTGAAAAAGGCTGGAGTCCCGCAAGCATTGCTTCGATATATACTTATGGCTGGTACGTTGAAGGCCAACACCGGATGTATCTGAATCGGGGCGCTGGACTGACATTTGTTCCGTGGCGAATTAACTGTTATCCTGAGATTACCGTTTTTGCACTTATGCCTTCCTGATCAATCAGGAAATCGAACTATACAAGGGAAATTGTACAGGGAGTTCAAATGACTGTCCCGCTGACATTAGAGGAGCACGAAAGACTTCTGGAAGATGGGTGGCAATTCAGGTTCAACGGGGATGAGCCGAGAATTAGTGAAATGACGGAATTTTATGAAGATATGGGACTGGAGGTTCTGGTTAGGGTTGGGGTTCTGGATGACGGTTCAGATTGCAGGACCTGCCTCACAACCGAAGTTTGCATGGATAAGTATAAAACGGTTTATACCCGAGCGGCGCTCGACAAATCCGATAGATCCGATGACGATTTGTTTTGAAACCCGTATGTGTGTTTGCCCATTCGGTGGCTGACAGGTTTCTGATATTCAAATATCGTGACGCTCCTGGCAATCGCTTCAGGGACCATGAGTCGCATACCGTTATGATTTTTTTATAACTTTACCATAAAAATCTTGACATGACAGGCCAGGAGTAGTAAAAATCTGTGTTTACATGTTTGGAGAGGTGTTTCATGAAAACGTGGACCCCAAAACTCGGGGAAGTTGAAAAGAAATGGTTTGTTGTTGATGCTAAAGATAAGGTTCTGGGACGACTAGCGGTTGAGTGCGCCAGAATTCTGAGGGGCAAGCACAAACCGCAATTTGCGACTCACGCTGATAACGGTGATTTTGTGATAGTGGTTAACGCATCCAAGGTTAAGCTGACTGGCCGTAAGATGAGCCAGAAGATGTATTACAGTCACAGTGGTTATCCTGGTGGGTTGAAGACAACGAGCGCTGAGAAACTGATGAAGGAAAAGCCTGAGGAGCTGTTCCGTAGAGCAGTCAAGGGCATGCTTCCCAAGAACTCGCTTGGCCGCAGTCAGATAACCAAATTAAAGATATATGCGTCGGAAACACATCCTCATGAGGCTCAAAAGCCGGAGACCTATCAGTTCTAAATCGTGGAGAATTAAATGTCCCAGGATATTTTTTACGCTACAGGCAAGAGAAAAAACGCTATTGCAAGGGTCCGGCTACGACCAGGCGCGGGCAAGTGTGTCATAAACCAAAGACCCATGGACGATTATTTTGGCAGACAGACGTCCAGAATGGTTATATTGCAGCCATTTGAACTAACCCAGACCGTAGGCCGTTTCGATGTTCTGGTTAACGTGAGCGGTGGAGGTCTTTCCGGTCAGGCCGGCGCAATCAAACATGGAATCAGCAAGGCCCTGCTGGAGGTGGACTCGTCTTTCAGATCATCGCTGAAAAGCGCAGGCTTCCTGACGAGGGATTCGCGGGTCAAGGAGCGCAAAAAATACGGAAGAAAAGCGGCTCGAGCCAGTTTCCAGTTCTCCAAACGTTAATAGTTATTTTAAAAAAACTTCCCGTATTATGTTTTCATATACAAAAGGACAGTCGGTCAATGCGCCGAATGTCCTTTTTTTAATGTAGTCCGGCTATGTATTGATGGGGAATCGCGCTCAAGTCTTTTCGCTGATCGCTCCCATGATATCGCTCATGACCTTCGCCGCAGGGCCTCTTACTATGAGATCCATCATTGCATCGTAGGGAGTGGTGGAGAGGTTGACAAGCACAAGTTCGGCCCCCGCGCGTTTGGCCTGTAACGGTAGCATTGACGCAGGCTGCACTACCAGTGAAGACCCTATTGTGAGGAAGAGATCGCATTGCTGCGCATGATCAATAGCTGCCTCCAGCACGTCGGAAGGCAGGGATTGGCCGAAAGCGATGGTAGCGCATTTGAGCGGCCCTCCGCATTTATCGCAATAGGGAACATCGATATTTTCACGCTCCATCCTGTCGGTAATTTCTTCCCTTGGCCAGCGCTCATGACATTTCAGGCAGGTCACTTCAATAACTGTCCCGTGAAGCTCATAAATCCTGTGTGGGTTTGATCCGGCGCGGTAATGTAATCCATCGATGTTTTGGGTTATAAGCGCCTTCAGTTTGCCCATTTTTTCAATTTGGACCACAGCGAGATGAGCGTCATTAGGTTTGGCGTCTCTCATGGCAGGATAGCGCGCCTTATCATATTCCCAGTAAAGTTTTCGATACCTTTCGGCTGACATGAATTTCTGATATGTCAGGTCATCCTGATTGTACTGTGACCAAATCCCTCCTGGTGACCTGAAATCCGGAATTCCGGATTCGGTGGATATTCCTGCGCCGGTAAAGACTACAATCCGTCCGGCGTTCAGGATCATATCAGCAGCTTTCCTGATCTGGTTGCTGTCCATCACAAATCCTTCGGGTTCAATGTTTTTATGGCTGCGCAGCGCAAATGGATGCGCCTGTGAGGGCTGCGCGGTCATTCAGGATGATTTTTACCGGTATGGACTCCATCAGTCTGCCGAAACGTCCCTTATTCGTAAAAGACGACATGAAGGCGCCGTTAACCAGCCTGGGAAGAATCTTCGGGCTGACCCCTCCCCCGAGGTACATGCCGCCCGTAGTCATCGCAGTCAGGGCAAGGTTCCCGCTTATCGAACCCAATATTGAAACATACATGTCCAGGGTCCTGCTGCAGAGCGTGTTATCGTCTTCAGAGGCGTATCTGTTTATAAGCGCTGAGGGGTTGTCACTCACGTTGATGAGTTGAAATACCGGGTCACCCTGATGTTCGGGCATCAGAGCCAGCCAGTTGAATATTTCGATCAGCCCGGGTCCCGCCGCAATTCGTTCAACGCTGACCCGCCCGAATTTTGTAAACATGTGCTGCAGGAGTGATATCTGGGCTGCGTCAGTTGGAGCAAAATCGACGTGCCCACCTTCAGACGCGACAGGATGATAGGACTGACCTACCCGAACCATCAAGGCCATTCCCAGACCGGTTCCAGGCGCAACAACTCCGATTGTTCCGGAGTCTTCCCGTTTACCTTCATTCAGCGTGACGCATTCCGACTCGTAAAGGGTAGGGGCGGCCATTGCGGTGGCGACCAGATCGTTTACTATAGTCACTCTGGGAATGTTGAAAGAATTCTTGAGGTTTTCAGACGAAACAACCCAGTCGAGGTTCGTCGTTCTGCATACTCCACCCAGAACGGGGCCAGGCGCCCCAAAACAGGCCGACTCCACGCGCCCGTCATGACCCAAGAGAAATTCCTCAACTATGCTCTCCAGAGATGGGTAATCCTTGCTGGAAAAGGTTGCCGAATGAAGAAGCGCCGGTCTTTGAGCGCCGGTCTCGAACAAACCCATGACTGTCTTCGTAGCGCCGACATCTCCGGCCAGAATAATCATCTTTTTTTCAACCCCGTAACCCGAGTCAAGACGGCGTGTTCCAATAGCGAATGTTCTAACGACAAACAGTATGACGAAAATGTTGACCTGACAATCGCAGAATCCGACAACCAACGTCGGCAGGCCCCACAACCGGGATTTTTTGAAATCGCCTGTCAAAATTTATCAGGCGACATTCCATTATACTATAATATAATCGATATTAACCCAGACTCAGTGAAAGATGAAAAAATGTTTTAGCCAAACCGGCGCTTCATGGATTGGCTTGACTCACAATGTTTCTATAGGGTTTGTCAATCACCTGGACACAGATGACTGGATGGACTATGGCTGTCAGGATGTTTAATGGATCATGGTGTCTGTTCATGGTGACAGGAAATTCTTAGTTGAGGCCAATGAAATGAAAATCGAGATGATACTTTATGCTTCCCTGGGAAAAATGGCGCCCCATAAAAACGCCGGAAGTCCTTTTCAGGTTGAGCTGGAAGCTGACGGAACTGTCAGAAACGCCCTTGAAAAAGTGGAAATCCCCGCCAGACATCCTCTTATAATATTTGTCAATGGTCGTCATTCAGGGTTCGATGACAGGCTCAATGATGGCGACAGGCTCGCAATTTTCCCTCCTGTTGCCGGAGGATGACCCAAACATACAGCGGCGCCATTATGTCATAGATGGCATAACTATTTAGAATTATTGCAGTTTATTCTGTTTTCTCCTTGACAGTTTCGATGGCCGGAAATAAGATGACGTACGTTGCTTAATTTGTTTTGTAGCGCCTACTCAAAAGTAGTCATCCAATATTTTTCCTGACGATCCATCTAAACCATTTATGAACAGGGAGGAAATCCATGGACAAGATTCTGAGAATTGATATGGGGGCAGAAGGCGGCCCCAGTTTGACTGTATTTCCGGTTGGCGAATTTGCTGGTCTGGGCGGGCGGGCGCTGACGTCGGCGATAGTGTCGAAAGAGGTAGCGCCGTTATGCCATGCCTTGGGAGCAGAGAACAAGCTGGTTATAGCCCCTGGGCTATTGAGCGGATCAGTGGCGGCTAACTCCGGACGTTTGTCTATTGGTTGCAAGAGCCCTCTGACCGGTGGAATCAAAGAGTCAAATGCGGGTGGCATGGCGTCACAGACTCTGGCGAAACTTGGCTATGCCGCTATCGTAATCGAAGGCAAGCCCAAAGACGGCGCCACATACAAGATAGTAATAAATAAGGATGGAGCTACCGTAAAGGCAGACAACAGCCTGAAGATGCTAGGTAATTACGCAACGGTAGAAAAGCTGGCAAAGGAATATGGTGACAAACCCTGTTTCATAACCATTGGACCTGCAGGTGAGATGAAGCTTTCTGCAGCGTCAATCGCGTGTACCGATATGGAAGGCCGGCCCACGAGACACGCTGGTCGTGGAGGCGTAGGCGCTGTGATGGGGTCGAAGGGTGTTAAGGCGATTGTTCTGGATGATACCGGAGCGAGCATGAGGGCGCCCAAGGATCCTGAGAAGTTTAAGGAAGCCAACAAGATGTGGGTTGCCGGACTGAAGAAGCATCCTGTCACAGGCGAAGGTCTGGCGGCTTACGGGACCAATGTTCTCACCAATGTTCTTAACGAGGCTGGCGGCTATCCTACCAACAATTTCAGCATTGGAAGATTTGAGGGTCATACAAAAATCAGTGGTGAGACACAGGCGGCTCTTGAAACAGAGCGAGGCGGGCTGGCGACTCACGGTTGCCACAAGGGCTGTATCATAAGGTGCTCTGGTGTCTATCATGACAAAAACGGACAGTATCTGACCAAACAGCCTGAGTATGAGACCGTATGGGCTCACGGCGGGAACTGCGGTATAGACGATCTGGACGCCATAGCGATGCTGGATCGCCTGGACGATGATTACGGTCTGGACACGATAGAGATGGGGGCTACCATAGGTGTGGCCATGGAAGCCGGTCTGGCAAAATTTGGCGATGCGGAGGCCGCAATCAATCTTGTAAAGCAGGTCGGACAGGGCACGGATCTGGGAAGAATTCTTGGTTCCGGCGCAGCGGTGACGGGCAAGGTTTTTGGTGTTGAGAGGGTTCCTGTTGTTAAAGGCCAGGCTTTACCGGCCTATGACCCACGGGCTGTTCAGGGAATAGGGGTGACTTACGCCACCAGCACAATGGGCGCTGACCACACCGCTGGTTATGCGGTTGGCTCAAACATTCTCGGCATCGGTGGCAAGGTAGACGCGTTGTCCCCCGATGGTCAGGTTGACTTGTCCAGAAATCTCCAGATAGCAACCGCGGCGGTCGATTCAACAGGCATGTGCCTGTTCATAGCATTTGCGGTTCTGGATCAGCCGGAAACTTTCCAGGCGCTGATAGACATGATTAACGCCTTTTACGGATTGAACCTTACTGGTGACGATGTGGCTGCGCTAGGCATGTCCGTGTTGAGAAATGAGCGGGATTTCAATACCAGAGCAGGATTTACCTCCGCTCACGACAGGCTACCGGCCTTCTTTACCAACGAATTCCTCCCTCCGCATAACATTAAGTTCAAGGTGACAGACACGGAGCTCGATTCAGTCTTTAACTTCTAATTTCTGAAGTCGTAGCTGCAGAAAACAACTCCAGGCATTACACCTGCAATCAACTGCGGTTTGAGACATTGTCTTGAACCGCAGTTAATAATCCTTCCCTGAAAATATGACCATGAAAAGACTCACCTTAGGAATCTGACTCCTGACCAGCGAACATACGCGCCGGGAACATGGGGACATTCATTTTTCCACTGGTACCATATCGCAGGGCGAATTTGACTCTGGCTGAACGTCATAGTATAAGCTGTATGACATAATGACTGAGGTTAAACTTATTGGAAAAAGATATAAACGCCTTACTTCAAAGAATAAATTCCAGGCTCAAATATGCTCATTTTGGATACATAAAGGAGAAGTTAGGAGAGATATCAACGCTATCTTCGACACCGGTTCGGGTCCTGGATGTCGGTTGTGGGCCGGGGAATCTTGGCCTTTTCTGCCGTGAAGTCGAAAAATTGGAATGGTATGGATTGGACTTGTGGTCCAATGAATTGACTCAGGCTCACCAGGTTGATTCTTATGCGGGTTTATGCCAGGTGAAGCTGGTCA
>CAITZA010000391.1 GCA_903896745.1 uncultured Desulfomonile sp.
ACGTGTTTTTGAATTCTGGAGCGGGCAGGATCGTCTTGCCTTGGCTATTGAGGGTTCGGAGGTCGGAATATGGGATTGGCGGGTTCAAACGGGAGAGGCGTCATTTAATGAACGCTGGGCTCAAATAGTTGGTTATACGCTTAGTGAACTCACCCCTACAGACATAAATACTTGGATAAGGCTCGCCCATCCTGAAGACATTATCGTCTCGAATGAATTGCTTCAAAAACATTTTTCCGGTCAGAGTCCGAATTACGAATGCGAAGCTCGTATGAGACACAAGGACGGGCATTGGGTTTGGGTGCTAGACCGTGGCAAAGTAACGGAATGGGATATTCAGGGGAAGCCGGTTCGTATGACCGGGACTCATCTGGACATTACTCAACGCAAACTGATGGAGCAGGCTTTACGTGATAGCGAACAGAGATTCCGCATGCTTTTCGAGAAGCATGATGCCATAATGCTTTTGATTGAACCGCAGTCCGGCTCAATTGTTGAGGCCAACCATGCTGCCTCACGTTTTTATGGTTACTCACGTGAAGATTTGTGCAATTTCAAAATCCAGGACATCAACTGTCTGTCAGAGGAAGAAGTTTCCCGAGAGAGGCAGTTGGCCACAGATGAGAAGAGAAATTTTTTTGTTTTTCCTCATCGGCTTTCCAATGGTGAAATCAGAACGGTCGAAGTTCATTCGTCACCAATTGAGTATGAAGGCCAGACGGTGTTGTTCTCGATAGTTCATGACATAACGGATCGCAAGCTTGCGGAATTAAACTTGAAACGTCACCAGGACCACCTTGAGGAATTAGTTCGCGAGCGCTCATTGGAACTTTACCAGAGCGAAATGAAATACCGTACGGTGGCAAACTTCACGTATGACTGGGAGTACTGGGTTTCACCTCTGGGCAGCCTTGTTTTTGTCTCCCCTGCGGTCGAGGGAATCACTGGCTACTCGGCGGACGAGTTTCTAGGCAATCCAAAACTTATTAGTGACATTGTGCATCCGAAAGACCGTGAAAATGTGATCAAGCACCTTGAAAACATCGACAGCGGGCCTGCCCACCTGGCTGATTTTAGAATTATAAACCGGTTCGGACAGGAAAAATGGATTTCTCATCACTGCCAGCCGGTGTATGGGGAGAACGGTGAATGGCTGGGTCGCAGGGTCAGCAATCGTGATATCACTGATCGCAAGTTAGCTGAAAATGCCCTGCAGGATAGTGAAAACACCCTTAAGACCATTCTTTCGGCTTCACCAATTGGCATCTTGTTAATTGAAAATAGAAAAATTGTTTGGGTGAATGATGCGATTCTGACAATGCTTGGTTACGATAGCAATGATGAACTAATCGGGATGGAAACCAGGCGGCTTTATGTTGATGAGGAAGAATACCTGCGTTTGGGCAAGATCATGTATGATGGCCTGGAAAAAGCTCGAGTCTCTCAGGTGACAGGAAGGTACCTGAGAAAAGATGGCTCGGTGATTGACGCCTCGGTCAGGATCAAGCTTGTTGACCCGTCGGCGCCAAGACGCCTCGCAATATCGGTAGTGACCGACATCACTGAGGAATTACGCGCAGAACGTGAAAAGATCGCTCTTCAGGCGCAGTACCTACAGGCTCAGAAAATGGAAGCCATTGGAAACCTCGCAAGTGGCATTTATCATGATTTTAATAACCTGCTACAAATTGTGCTCGGTTACGCTGATCTCATCCTGACTGACAATGGGATAAGGGAAAAAACCAGAAACAATGTCAACACAATTGTGTCGGCGGGTGAGAGAGGCGCTGACCTCATCAGGAACCTGTTAATGTTTAGCAGGAAAGGGGAGGTTAATTTTCAGCCGATAGATTTAAATGATCAGATAGAGCAGGTCGTCAGGATGTTGTGCAGGTCAATACCCCAGATGATAAAGATAGAAACCAACCTCGCTCTGGACCTCGCCAGCATCAACTCCGATCCGACCCAGATGGATCAGATTCTTATCAATCTGGCTGTAAATTCTGCTGACGCGATGCGGGATGAGGGAGTCCTCTGTTTCAGTACAGAAAATGTGATTCTGGATCAAGAATTTTGCGGATCGCATTTGGGAGTGGATCCCGGACCTTACGTTCTTCTTAGGGTTTCTGACACAGGCATGGGTATGGACAAGACTACGCTCGACCACATTTTTGAGCCGTTTTTCACTACCAAGGGAGTGGGCAAGGGGACGGGACTGGGGTTGGCCACAGTCTACAGCATTGTTCGTATGCATCGGGGCATCATCAGTTGCGAGAGTTCGCCCGGTCATGGCACAACATTCAGTATATTCCTTCCGGCTCTGATTTCACTCGAAGCCGCTGACGCATCCATTTGTCGGGAAAGTTGTCTGGAAGGCGGAAACGAGACCATCTTGGTGGTTGATGACGATGAAATTTTAAGGGGCATGATTGCGGATATGTTGGGAGCAGTAGGGTACAAGGTAGTGACAGCTCGCAATGGACTGGAAGCATTGGAAAAATACAGAATGGGAGAGCCCGTGGATATGGTTCTCCTGGACATTATGATGCCTGACATGGGAGGGCAGAAGTGTCTGGAAGAACTCCTCAGGATCAATCCCGGCTTAAAGGTTCTCATCGCTACCGGCGTTTCCCCGGATGATTACAGAATCAGGCTTGCCATGAAAACTGGAGCTATTGGGGTCGTACACAAACCTGTAAAGTATAATCAACTCCTCTTAGCCATACGAAATGTCATGAGTCAACCCTAACCGGCTTTATGTGCTGTTTTCCCGCTCTTACAGCATGCTAACAGACTACAACCAACTTGCTTCAGTCAGGTCTGGTTCATGCGACTCAATCCTGTTATATTATTGTTAGTAAGGCATTGTTATGCTGGTTTCCAGGCCGTCTTGTAAACTCAGGCATTGATGTGACCTG
>CAITZA010000392.1 GCA_903896745.1 uncultured Desulfomonile sp.
AACCTTGACGTAATGCTCTTCGTCCAGGGCAGTAAGGAATTTGATCTCCTTTCCCACCACACTTTCTGCAACAGGCCTGTAAGGAGTTTCGATAAATCCAAACTCATTTACACGCGCGTAAGTCGAAAGGGAAACAATCAAACCGATATTCGGACCTTCAGGAGTTTCAATAGGGCAGATACGTCCATAATGGGTCGGGTGAACGTCTCGCACCTCAAAACCGGCTCGTTCTCTCGTCAATCCGCCGGGACCGAGGGCTGATAGCCTTCTCTTGTGAGTTATTTCACTAAGCGGGTTGGTCTGATCCATAAACTGTGACAATTGCGAGGATCCGAAAAATTCCTTCACGACAGCAGTAACGGGTTTCGAGTTGACTAGATCATGCGGCATGAGAGTTTCGACATCCTGTAAGCTCATCCTCTCTTTTATGGCTCTTTCCATACGAACCAGACCGATGCGATACTGATTTTCCAGAAGTTCACCGACTGACCGGACTCTTCGGTTTCCCATGTTATCGATGTCGTCGATGTCGTGGTTCGGTTTTCCCTCTTTAAGTTCCAGAAGGTATTTGACCGCCAGCATGATGTCTTCAGGTCTAAGGATTCTGAGATGGAGAGGGGCGTCCTCTTCCGATATTCCGAGTTTTCGGTTAAGCTTGAGCCGACCGACTCGTGACAAATCGTAGTACTCAATCTTAAAAAACAGATTATTGAAAAAATTCTTGGCAATTTCTCCGGTAGGCGGATTGGACGGCCGCAGACGTCTGTATATCTCGAGTTGAGCGTTAAGCGTTTCATTTGAGATATCGTCTTCGGTAAACTGTTTGCGATAGTCTTCGATCCACTTGTTCGGACGATCATCGATCTTGTCTTCGAGAAGAGTATCTCTCAAAGATGAAGACGCAATCCTCTCCTCAATGAAAAGAGCTTCGAAGCTAGTGATATTATGGGCCTTAAGGGTTTCAATAAAACCATCGACCTCATCCAGAGTAATTTCCTTGTTGCACAGCGCTAAAACTTCACCAGTGTTCTCATCAATAATGTCGGCTGAAATTACCTTCCCTGCGAGTTCCTCGCGCTCCATGGCCAAAGGGGCAATCTTTCGGTCGCCGAGTCTCTTGAGCGCTGCCCTGGTGATTTTTTTGTTTTTCTTAACCAGGATGTCGTCTGAGTCCAGTAGGTAAACATCAGTTGGCGCCTGTGTCCCGACGAGTAATTTGAGATCGACCTTACGTTTCAGGCCTTCGTCAGTGATCATTATCCGCTGTTTATTATAAAAATAGTTGAGTATCTGTTCGCTGGACCGCCCCAAAGCTTTCAGCAGAACTGTGACGGGAAGCTTTCGACGCCTGTCGATTCTGACATAAAGCCTGTCCTTGAGATCGAATTCGAAATCAATCCAGGAACCCCTCAAAGGAATAATTCTAGCGGAGTATAGCAGTTTGCCGCTAGCATGTGTCTTACCCTTATCATGGTCGAAGAAAATGCCTGGAGACCTATGCAACTGTGAGACGATAACCCTCTCAGTTCCATTAATAATGAAGGTCCCGTTCTTGGTCATAACGGGGATGTCGCCAAAAAAAACTTCCTGCTCCTTGACGTCTCTTATGGTACGGGAACTAGTCTCTGGATCAACATCCCAGACGATGAGCTGAACGGTAATCTTGAGCGGAACGGAGTATGTCACACCTTTTTGCAGGCACTCCTCGACGGTATACTTTTCTTCGCCGAGTGTATACTTAATGAATTCCAGAGAAGCGGTGTCAGTGAAATCCTTTATAGGAAAGACGGAACGAAACACGGCCTCAAGTCCGGTGTCCTTTCTTTCTTCAGCAGCCTTGTCCATCTGAAGAAAGCGTTCATAGGACTGACTCTGAATCTCGATAAGTTTAGGAATACCGGCGATTTGCGGAATGCGTGCGAAATTCTTCCTGAGCCTCTGAGAGTGCACGGAAAATGGACTCATTTTCTCCCTCTGATAAAGGTAATCTTGACGAAAGGCAGGAGTTGATGGGAGGCGCAAGTAAAAGCAAAGGCGCGCGGGAACGCGTCAAGACGCGCGCCAGCGGCCTAAGCTGAAACTTGTTTTTATTTATAGAGAGTTCAGACGATCTCCACTACGGCGCCGACCTCTTCTAGAGCAGCCTTGGCTTTTTCAGCGTCTTCTTTTGAGACAGCTTCCTTAACAGCTTTAGGCACGCCTTCCACCAAATCCTTAGCTTCTTTCAGGCCCAGATCAGTGAGTGATCGAACCACTTTAATGACCTGGATCTTTTTGTCACCAAATTCCTTCAAGATCACGTCGAATTCGGTTTTTTCCTCAACCGGGGCTGCTTCTCCACCAGCTGCTGCCATGCCAAAGCCGGCAAAAGCCACGGGCGCCGCTGCAGATACCCCGAACTCTTCTTCCAGTTCTTTTACCAACTTGCTCAGTTCTAAAACTGACATGTTGCGAATAAATTCTTTAACATCCTCTTTGGTCACTTCTGCCATGATATCCTCCACGATTCGCTTGATAATCTGTTTTTTGTCAACTCATAAAGGAATCTTAAGAAGCCGGGGCTTCTCCAGATTCGCCTTTTTTCTCTTCAATGGCTTTCAGAGCGTTTAACAAAGACCTGGGAACAGCAGCCAAGGTATTTACGAAAGCGCCGACTGGGGCTTTCATGGTACCGAGCAACTTGCTTAGTAACTCCTCGCGAGATGGTAATTTGGACAGCATCTCGAGGTCCGAGGGCTCAACGATCTTTCCATCCAGGGCTCCACGTACCAGACCCATGTTAGGGTGAACCTTGGCAAAATCTACTAACACTTTTGCCATTGCCGGGACATTCTCATCCGAAGTGGTCCAGGCGGCGGCTCTAGGTCCAACGAGATCATCCCCGATGACTTCGACTCCGGTGTCCTTGTAGGCAAGTCGAACCAGAGTATTCTTCATGACCTTGAAGCTGATGCCGCGAGCCCTGAGCTGTGTCCTGAGGTCATTCATCTCAGCAACAGTCAGGCCTTGGAAATCGGTGAGAAATAGCGCTCGTACGCCCTGAAACTGCTCACGAAGCCAAGCAACCTGTTTCTCTTTGTCTTCTCTTTTCAAGCTTAGGCTTTCCCCTTTCTGTCCGAGGAAAACAGCGAATCGCGGGAACAAAGGCATATATCCGCCAAGAAACAATAACGCCTTGTCTAGGCTGGCCTCGATTAAGCGCCATCGGCGCGCCCGCTGTTTTCGACACGGCTAAAACTAACCTGAATTAAAAAATTCTTATGATTAAATCTCCAGCAAAACTGATATAGAATACATTATTTAGCAAGATTTCTGAGTTCCTGGGCGTCCAGGCTGAGTCCCGGCCCCATGGTGGTAGACAATGACAACCCTTTGAAGTAGACCCCTTTGGAAGCAGAAGGTTTCAGTCGGATGATACTATCGACCAATGCCTTGATGTTTTCGGACAATTTCTCCGCGCCAAAAGATACCCTGCCTACGGGACAGTGGACAATACCGGCCTTCTCGACCCTGAACTCCACCTTGCCGCCCTTGAGTTCGGTAACCGCACGGGCAATGTCAAATGTGACAGTCCCGACTTTCGGGTTAGGCATCATCCCACGTGGGCCGAGAATCTTGCCCAACTTGCCAACCACTCCCATCATGTCCGGTGTGGCGACTGCCTTGTCGAAGTCCAGCCAACCGTCCTGGATCTGTTTAGCGAGTTCGTCGGCCCCAACATGATCAGCGCCCGCGTCTAACGCCTCTTTCTCCTTTTCACCCTTGGCAAAAACGAGAACACGTACGGTTTTACCGGTTCCGTGAGGAAGAATGCATGTTCCACGAACCATCTGATCGGCATGTCGTGGATCAACGCCAAGTTTTATAGCCACATCGACAGATTCGTCAAACTTGGCATAAGAGGCGGAAAGAACCGTATCCAGGCCTTCTTCGAGATTATATTTTCTGGCTCTATCGATTTTTGTCCTAGCTTCGATTTTTTTCTTTGCAACAACGGCCATGTTAGTCCTCTATTCGATTTCAATCCCCAGGCTTCGGGCTGTTCCCGAGATAATCCGTACAGCGCCGGGTAAATCTTTTGCATTCAAATCAGGCATCTTGGTTTTAGCTATTTCCTCGATCTGACTCATCTTAAGCTTCCCAACCTTGTCGCGGTTAGGAACAGAAGACCCTTTTCCGATGCCTGCGGCCTTTTTAAGCAAATAAGAAGCAGGCGGGGTTTTGAGCACAAAACTGAAGGAGCGATCTGAATAAATGGTGATCAGAACTGGAATAATGACACCCTGCTGTCCTTGCGTCTGAGCGTTGAAGGACTTGCAAAACTCCATAATATTAACGCCGTGTTGCCCGAGAGCAGGCCCAACCGGGGGAGATGGTTTAGCCTCTCCACCCGTAATTTGGAGTTTGACATAAGCGGTGATTTTTTTTGCCATAAAATATCTCCCTATCGGACAACAACCTGGAGCGCCCGCGTTCCTGATGGTCGGAAAAGCTCCCGAAAAACGGCCTACGACCGTGATTAATTCTTGCTAACCTGGATAAAATCAAGCTCCACTGGGGTAGGCCTGCCAAAAATACTCACAAGAACCCGCAACTTACCCTTGTCCGGTCTAACCTCTTCAACAGTGCCGTTGAAGTTGATAAAGGGGCCATCCACCACACGAACGGAATCACCCTTTTCAAATGAGTATTTGGGTTTAGGCTTCTCCTTGCCTTCGGCCATTTGCGTCTTGATGCCTTCAACCTCTGAATCCGGAATGACCGCAGGTTCGGTTCGGGATCCGATAAATCCGGTGACCTTGGGCGTACTCTTAACGTGATGCCATGTAGTATCGTCGAGTTCCATTCTAACGAGAATGTATCCGGGATAGAACTTCCGATTCGACGTCTTCCGTTCGCCCTTGACAAGTTCTACGACAGACTCGGATGGGATGAGGACGTCAGTGATTCTATCCTCCAAGCCAAGTTGTCTTACCTTTTCTTCAAGAGCGGCCTTGACTTTGTTTTCGTATCCTGAATACGTATGAACCACATACCATCTTAAAGCCACCGCATGGCCTCCTTGGGAGTCAATACACTGCGTGTCATGACAACTACACCTGCAGAAGCGCCTTAACGATGCGGGCGAGGGCCCAATCGCTGAAACCCAGATAAAAAGCCATTATCACAGTGAGTACGAGTACTACAATAGTTGAGCCGACAGTTTCCTGACGCGTCGGGAAGGTAACCTTTTGCAGCTCGACCTTAACTTCCCGGAAGAATTGAATCGATTGTTCGAAATATAGTCTGAGTTTTTCCATAGCGTAATCTTCCGGACAAAATAATAAACATGTTAAAAAGAGTGGCAGGCCAGAAGGGATTCGAACCCCCAACCCCCGGTTTTGGAGACCGGTGCTCTAGCCGTTGAGCTACTGGCCTATTCTAAAAAACCACCACCATTTTATTTGGTTTCCTTGTGAACTGTATGAGTTCTACAGAAACTGCAGTATTTCCTTAACTGCAACTTGTCAGGAGTGGTTTTCTTATTCTTTGTGGTTGTATAATTCTTGCGCTTGCACTCAGTGCAAGACATCGTGATTATATCTCTCATAATGATCCCCTAGCGACCTCTGGGCATATCAAAAGCTATTAGCGCACTAAAGACTATTCAATGACCTCAGAGACGACGCCGGCTCCGACAGTTCTTCCGCCTTCACGTATGGCGAATCTGAGTTCTTTCTCCATTGCTATGGGAGTTATC
>CAITZA010000393.1 GCA_903896745.1 uncultured Desulfomonile sp.
ACTATCGGTAGAAACCGCACGTCAGATGGCTGCAGATTCAGGGATTTTATATCCATGGGACTCCTCCATGAGCTCAAAATCCCTTTACCAAATCCCTGAACATATGTCGCGTTTTTTTACATCCTGGAAAAAATTACCCGATGCTATCAACTTTCCATGCGGAATGTTAGATATATTATGAAAAAATAACCCCTTTTCTTTCAGGATAATGGGAAAAATTACACCATTAATCTTCTAAGTCCTCAACAGGCTGCTTTGAAACTGGGAATCTCCAAAAAGACCCTATATCGACTATGTCGGGAAGGCAGAATTGGTTATTTAAAGATTAATAGCAAGGAGCGAAGCTTCAGGCCAGAGCAGGTCCAGGAATATATCGAAAGACAAACTGGGCCAGCACGTGTTGACGGCTCTATCCCTTGTAATGTACATTCACGTCGAAAGGGAGGTGAGGAAAAGAAATCAAAATTGGGTTTCTCGGGCAGATCTCCGAAAGGAGATGAGCCAATGGCAGTAAAAAAAGTGGCATTTTAAGATCAGAGTATTTGGCAAAGAAGTGGGGGCTTCTACTAATGCCAAGTTGAAGAAGGACGCTGAGCGAATGGAGATGGCTATCTTAACAGCTTGCAGATCAGGGGATTACGGTGGGCTTGATCCAGAGTCTTGGGAAGTATGCCTTCGAATGTTCAGGGTTGGAAATTACCATCGGGACTCATGCCTGAACAGGACTCTAGAAAAGACCTAACACTTTGGGGGGCAGTGGAACTATGCCTGAAGTATCCCGATGTGAGAACAAGCCCAAATAGAGATAGGCTGGAACAATGCTTCATCCATATCGTAGAAAAGTGGGGCAGAGATTTTCCGATCCAGTCTGTCTGGATTCCCAAGATCAAAGAATATCAATTGTTGCGATTAAACGACGGCGCCTCAGCTTCGACGATTAATAAGGACAAATCGGCCTTGTCCAAGATGTTTCAGGCATTGATTGAATTGCAATACTGTGACACAAACCCGGCCCGGATGGTGAAGAACCTTTCGGAGAAATCTGGGGAGAGAGAAGTCTACATCGGTCTTGCGGATTTCCTTAGCATAACGGAACGACTACCGTCATGGTTGAACCCAATAGCTTTGACTGCTTTCTACACAGGCATGAGGAGGGGCGAAATCCTAGGTTTAACCAGAAGTCACATAGACCTTGAGACTAGAATGATCACACTAAGGCCGCAGGACGTCAAGGAGGACAAGTGGAAGAGGGTTCCAATCTACAGGGACTTGGCCCCAATACTCTTGGATGTAACAAAGGTACAGGCGCTCGGAAGTAACCACATCTTTCTCGTCAATGGGAATCCTCCAAATCCTGATTCCTTGAGAAAACCATGGACAAGGGCCATCAAAGAGGTTGGCCTCCACCCTGCCCCGGTGTTCCATGACCTTCGTGCCACATGGAAAACTAATGCGATGCGTTCAGGAATGTATCAGGAGATCCGTGAGCGGATCACGGGTCATTACAACCGGTCCAGAAATGTCAATGAACGATACGGACGGATTAGTGATGCCGATCTGGTAAGGGCTATCGACGTGGTGACATTTGATCATGGGAAGACTGAGATAATTTTGGCTTCAGAAAAACGAAACCGGCAGGATGCAGCGAACATCGTGCCGGAAAAAGTGGGAACAAAATGGGAACAAAAACCATTATGTTCAAATCTCGGTGGAGTTTAATATATCCGTAACTCACCGAAATATTTAAGGCTTTGTGGCGGGAGCGACGAGACTCGAACTCGCGGCCTCCGGCGTGACAGGCCGGCGTTCTAACCAACTGAACTACGCCCCCGCGGCGGTTTTTTCAGGGCTTGGTAGGCGGAACAGGATTTGAACCTGTGACCCTCGGCTTGTAAGGCCGATGCTCTCCC
>CAITZA010000394.1 GCA_903896745.1 uncultured Desulfomonile sp.
CGGATTCAATATACGGCAATAGTCCCGAATTCATCGGCGCCGTTGAGGATATGGCTCAGGTCACTTATCTTGTGTCTCTGCCTGCCGACACATTGTGCTGGATAAAAAAACCGCTTATGCTTCAAAAACAATACCAATACAAAGGGGAGTTGAGATCGAAACTGGTTTTAAAAACACCTGAGCAAAAGCCGATTTCCTTTGAAACCATTGCCGAAAATACAAACAATTATTTCTGGTATCGCCGAAAGGTATCCGAAGGAACGAAGGGGCCTATCGAATACGAATTTACCAAGAAGAGAGTGGTGTTAGCCAAGAACGGGCTTCCAGCAAAAGAGGTCTGGTTGTTGATCCGCAGGACCCTGGGGAAAGAGCCCATCTATTCCTATTTCATCTGCAATGCTTCATCAAGCTGTAGGCTCAAACTGTTGGTTTGGCTTAGCGGTATTCGATGGGCCATTGAGCAATGTTTTGAGGAATCAAAGACCGAAATCGGAATGGACCACTATGAGGTCCGCAAATTTCCCGGGTGGGTTCATCACATGATGACATGCATGTTGGCTCACTTCTTCCTCTGGCACATAAAGCTCAGATTGGGAAAAAAAAGCACCGTCTATTACGCTGTCGCAGCTTAGAATTCTGATAAAGATCGTTTTGCCGATGAGGCATTTTGACTGCGAGGGGTTAATTTCTTTGGTGGCGTGGATTCAAGAGAAAAATCACCGCGCGTATTTATCCCATAGAAAAAGGAAATTGAGGATCTAAAACGATTGGAACTATGTATATCGCATAAATATCGTTGTAGGGTTAGTGTCCATCCATAAATCGGTAACTTTATCTTCTCGTCAAGCACAATGAATCGGGGTCATTTTATAAATATTCTTCAGTATGCTTTTTGGCAGTAAATAGTACTATTTTTGGATAAGGACCGTCAATTTTGGGCGCACTTATCCTCTATCTCTTGTTTGGAAGATTTTTTATACTCCAAATTTTATTATTCGTTCAATCTCAATCTATGTCTGGCCAAGGTCAGTAAATTGGCGGCAACAATTGATGACCAGACATAGGATTTAAACGAATCCCAGCCTTTCCATGTACAGCGGGTGAGGCCCATGCAGCGTTTCAACCAAGATATGCCGGACTCGATTCCGGCCCGGAAGTTACGCAGACGGTGATAAACATGCTCACTTCGACACATCTCGGTTTCTTCAAGACCACGCTTTTTTGCGAAGCAGACGTCCTTGATCTCGCGAGACTTGGCTTGCTTCAAATTGTCTTTGGAAGCAAAGCCGCCGTCAAAGCAGGCTTTAAGCGGATATCGACCATAGATCTCTTTTTGCCGGTCCAGCATCGGAATCGCCAAGCTGGTATCAGCCGGGTTCCCGGAAGCGATCACACAGTCAAGGATCAGGTTGGAGGCCCCACCCGTCAAGCAGATCTTATGGCCGTAGAACGTATTCCGTCGATCCTTTATGATGATATCGGTATGCGGTTCGAAAATCGACAACACTTTTTCCTGAGCCGGAACGGTTTCGCCCAGCATGATCCGCCGCTTTGTTTGTCCAATAACTTTCTCAAGCAATTCCGTATAGTTCTTGATAGATTCGTACATGGGGAAAGATGCCGGATCGATAGTGCTGACCTCAATCTTTTCAAGCGCCGTGCGGGAATATCCGAGCACGTTATCGGCCATTTTGAGCAGATCAACGTAGGCGGCTTTGCGTTGTTTCTTGTTTTTAGCATTCATAACGGCCATCATTCGACGTTTGGCACGCCGGGTATGGTTGCAAAAACCGGGAACCTCGATGTCAAAAGAATCCCGGAGCCGCAGGATAAGACGTATCAAGACACGTATGGCGTCCCACAGCAAGGTCGAATCGCTTGGCTCATGGACGTTGCTTTCAACGCAAGTACAGTCCGTGCGCACGGTACGGCCCTTTTCAATCTTTTCCTGATTGGCGTAACCGAGCAACTCGCGATTGATTAGCTCCCATGTCTGATCGGAGATAGCCTTGATGTTTCGGTTCAGTGCCGATTTCTGATAACCTTCATCGGCCATGCCAATGCGACAGAACCATCGGAGGCTCCGCGAATCTACAATATGAAAGGCAAGTCCTTCGTAGCTGAAATTGAAGAGGGTTTTTACCACAGCACAACGCAATACCTGGTCGGCACTCATCCCATTTGCACCGGATCGCTTCGGTTCAGCCTTACCCTCATTCAAGTCTTGCAGAATATGCTGACAAATGGTAGCATTTTGGTCGATGATCTTGCTGATCATCTCCAGCTCTTGACTTTGGGGATGGTCCATGATGTGTGCCATGAGGGGCATCTGTTTTTGCCACTTTTCGCGCATTTTGTTGCTGGCTCCTTTTCTGCTTTTGTAGTTATTTTGGTCTGTTGATGCTTTCCGAAATACTACTTGAAGTATAAAAAAGCAAGCACAAAATGCGCTTTTTTTATTTTTTACAGATAGTTATTTCCATGGATGGACACTTGTTAGGTGATTTTACAGCAGCCCTTTCAAGGTAGTACTGCCGATGCATGGAGAATGAATTCTAATGCATCAATTTAATTGTCAATAATTTTACTGGACAACAAATCGCTCGCCAGATATAGTACCCCAAAAAACGATATCCGGAAGTAACCAAATGTTGAATCCCGTTTTCAAGCCGTTTATTCAAGAAAGTCCGATTTCCGTCATGGCCCGTGGTTTGGTTGAACGTGTACTGAATCCGGACCAGATTAACGAATGGTTCAATTCCACTGCAAATGACCAATACACAAGGGACCTTCTATTTTCATCGGTTTTGGACATTATGACCCAGGTTGTTTGTGGCAGCCGACCCTCTGTGAACGCAGCCTACCAGGCAGGCAAAGAAACAATCGGGGTATCAATTACATCCGTATACAATAAAATCAATGGAATCGAAACGCACACATCAGCGGGACTGGTTCGATTCGCTTCGGAACAAGTCTGCCCTATCATTAAGGAACTTGGTGGAACTAATCATCCTTTGTTGCCCGGTTACCGGCTGAAACTGTTGGATGGCAACTGTATCGAAAAA
>CAITZA010000395.1 GCA_903896745.1 uncultured Desulfomonile sp.
AGGGCATAATTCTATTTCAGGCGCTGGCGCGCCCCACAAGGAGCAGGTGTGTTTATTGATATAACGATTATAGTTTGTTAAATATATTTTCTAAAAAATTACTTGCTGTTTTGGTCAAACCTTGCTATATGACTCTCAAAAAGGTTGAGAGGTAGCTCAATGATCAGGTCCGTATTTGTTGCTTTTACTTTGATGTCAATCCTGTTGATCACAGGACCTGGCCAAGTGTTTTCTGATAACGGAATGGCCCTGAATGTGTGCCAGGAATTGATGAACAACGCTAGAGCTTTTGAAAACAGGGCAACCTGGCACAATCGGGTTTGCAAGAACCTGATGCAGCAGATTGAGAATATGTCGAGGGCGCCCAAAAACCCGGGGACTTCTCAGGCGCTAGAAACCCTGTTTCAACAATATGACCAGAATCGTGAGATGGAGAACAAACTCCGACTGCTATTTAGACAGACTTCGGAAGAAGCCGAACGCTGCATGAAATCAATAAACTGATTGGGCTTCGCCTTTTTCCCTGATATCCGGCTACTCTCAACGCGTAACCCCAACAACCTGTTTTGCAACAGCCTGAGTTTATCAGAGAATTCGGGCTCTTGTCTTTGCGTTTCATACTCCTGCGATGGTTGAGTCCGCATCATTATCAGTTTCAATAGCCGGACTGATCGACACACATCAAAACCTGTAATAAAATACTATTAACTAAAACAGCAGGTGCTAATGATGACCCAGTTCATTCCAAGGGAGTGGTTTGTGGCCGAAGCGCTCGTATGCGCACAGTTTCTAGACCCTGTCAGTTGTCTCATGCATGAAATGGGGTCTAGTGGGGTGACGATCGAGGACGAAGAGTCTCCCATCCGAATCACCGCATATTTTAATGCGGATTTGTCTACTGAGGCCCGTCGGGATTTGCTTGATCAGGTTGACAGGCTGTCGCAAAACTTTCCGGGGTTTGAAAAACCACAGGTTATATTTAGAACCATACTTTCGGAAAATTGGGCTGTAGCCTGGAAAGACAACTTCAAGATTATCGAAGTAGGGGCCAAACTTTTGATCAGCCCTCCATGGTTGACCCCATCTCCTGAAGGCAGACATGTAATTACAATTGAGCCTGCTGAGGCTTTTGGCACAGGATCTCATGAAACGACCCAGGGTTGTCTGGAGCTGATCGAGGAACGCCTGGAGGCGCGTATGGCGCGATCACTTTCGACGAGTGTTCTTGATGTTGGCTGCGGCTCAGGGATTCTTGCAATAGCGGCGGTCAAGCTGGGAGCGGGTTCAGTTACTGGGATCGACAACGATCCGATTGCCATTGAGTCAGCCATGGAAAATGCAGCGTTAAATCAGGTTGAAGGGAAAATTGATTTTGAATGTCGGGGAATTGAGGCTAGCACGGGAAAATTCGATATAGTTTCAGCCAATCTGGACGCAATGACCTTGTCGGCAAACGTCTCAGCATTAACAGAGAGATTTAGTGACTGCCTGATCATTTCTGGAGTGACGCTGGATCAATGGGACCAGTTGAAGGATCACTTTGAGCGAAGCTCACTGCGGCTGGTCGGGGAGTTACGAAAAAATGAATGGGTCAGCGCGGTCTTTTCCCATTAGGTTGATAACAGGCATGGCGCTCAATAATAAAAAAATAATAATTCTGGCAGGTCCTACTGCGTCCGGAAAAACATCCCTTGGTATAGAGTTAGCGAGCCATTTCCATGGGGAAATAGTTTCAGCAGATTCTGTCCAGATATACAGATACATGGATATAGGATCAGCGAAACCCACAAAGGACGAACAAACGCGTATTTTCCATCACATGATTGACATAAGGGATCCTGATGAAGATTATTCGGTTGGAGATTATGTCAGGGAGTCCCGGCAAATTATTGAGTCTTTGCTTAGAGAAAATAAAGTTCCATTCATAATTGGTGGAACCGGATTGTACATACGGGGTCTACTAGGGGGATTGATAGATCTTCCGGCTTCTGATCACGACCTTAGATCAAGATTGTTTGACATTGAAAGGGAACAAGGTAGCGACGCGCTTTTTGCCATGCTGGAAAAAGTAGATAGCGCAAGCGCAGCCCGAATAGGTTCTCAAAATGTTTCCCGTTTAATAAGGGCGCTGGAAGTATTCGAATTAACTGGCAGGAAGATGTCTGATCTCATAGATGCGCATTTTTTCAGAGACCGTCCGTATCAGGCTCTTTTTATTTGTATTAGCCCTACACGAGAAGTTTTGTATGAACGCATTGATAATCGTGTTGAAAATATGTTAAATATGGGATTGTTAGAAGAAGTTTCAAACTTGCGCGATCGCGGGTATGGTCGGGAACTGAAATCAATGCAGTCTCTGGGCTATCGGCACGCCGCGATGATTCTGGACGGAGAGACGGACCTGAACGAGGCGACTCGTCAAATGAAGCGGGACACGCGACACTATGCCAAAAGACAACTGACGTGGTTCAGGTCGGAACCCGATGTTAACTGGTTTGATCCTTTTAGTATCTCGGCTATCGAGGTTTTAGTTGAACATTTTCTCAGCACAAACTGTAAGGACTGAGAATTTCTCCCTGTTGACTCTTTCTGGTTCACTGGACAGTTTCAACATGGGATTTTGCGCATGGGGGCGCTCAAATGCCGAAAACACATTTCAATATCCAGGATCAATTTCTTAATCAAGTCCGCAAGGCCAGGATAGAAATTGAGGCAGTTTTAACCTCTGGCAGTTCAATAAAAGGGTTTGTTCGTAGTTTTGACAGCTTTTGTATAATTGTTGAGGACTCAGACGATACCAAATTGGTTTATAAACATGCGCTTAGCATGATTAAGCCAGCTGAGGCCGGTGTCAAAATCCCCGGTTTAGTCTAGACAACTGGCACAAAACCTAAGCCCTGATTGTTGATCAATCTTTCCCCCCGCAACAGCGGGAAGTCTATCTCGCAAAAACTAGCAAAGGTCATGCGAATACATGACCTTTGTTCATTTTACGGCTACCGAACCCTAGAGTTTTTCCCTGACGACAATTCCCACGCTAAAATTGCTGCGACCATGCTTCAGAAAGGGATTTCAGCGGATATTTGGGTCCGGCCATTCAGGGGAATGTCTCACAAGGCGCAATGTTTCAGGCTGTCAATCCGGAGAGCCTGCCAAAACAATCCTTTACCTTGATCAAGGTATTGGCTGATTTTGAGAAACAAAACCTCAACTGATTGACTCCCTTACCAGCGGACGAATAGAAGGACGAGCCTGGAACGGCCGCGACACCGGCGGCTTCTATCAGATGGCGTGCGAACTGATGATCGTCCCTGGCCCCAAGCAGGGCCATAAGGTTGTCATTTTCGCACATGATATAATAAGCGCCTTTTGGTTTTTCACAGACAAAGCCCGCGTTTATAAGATCTTCATAGAGCATGGACCTTGCGTTGTCGTAGGTTTGCCTTAAATCAGCGTAATAGGACTGTGGCATTTTCATGGCGACTACACCGGCTTCATGAAACGGTCTCGCTGCGCCTACCGTAAGGAAGTCATGAACTTTTTTTATGCCTGAGGTAATGTCCTTATTCGCTATAGCCCAGCCAACCCTCCACCCGGTTACAGAGTAAGATTTTGACATCGAATTAATTGTAATCGTTCTGTCATTCATCTCAGGCAAAGAAGCAATTGAAATGTGTTCAGCATCATCATAAAGTATATGTTCGTAAACCTCATCAGTGACAGCATAGACGTCCCACTTTATGCAAAGCTCAGAGATGAATTCGAGTTCCTTTTTTGAAAAAACCTTCCCTGTGGGGTTGTGGGGAGTATTGATGACTATGGCTTTGGTGCTGTCATTAAAAGCGGCTGACAAGTCATCGGGATCATAATTCCAATCTGGCGCATGAAGCGTGACATACTTGGGGGTGGCGCCGGAAAGAATGCAGTCCGGTCCGTAATTTTCATAAAAGGGTTCGAAGATGACTACTTCATCACCGGGATTGATGATGGCCTTCAGAGTGGCGATCATGGCTTCGGTAGCGCCACAGGTTACTGTGATGTCGGTGGCCGGATCGCACTTGATATTGTTGTGACTCAAAACCTTTTCGGAAATGGCCTCACGGAAATGCGGCTCTCCAAAGGTGACGGCATACTGGTTATAACCAGCCCTGATTGCCTCGATGGCGGCTTCTGTAATTTCGAGAGGTGGGTCAAAATCGGGGAATCCCTGGGCGAGATTGCAACCATTGTAAGTATTGCATATTCGTGTCATTTCACGGATGACAGATTCCGTGAATCGCCTGGTTATTATGGAAATCTCTTTCAACTAAGCCTCTTTATGAAGAACTTGAATAATGAACCCTTTGGATGGGATCGACCGGAAAGGCCATCTTAAACATATCACGCTTAACGTAGAATCCGCAACGAAGTCTGTCTGGTGGATCAGCTAACGCCATAAAATTTTCCTGTTATCATCGATGCGCAGATTAATCCTGCCGCGCATGCGCAATCCATGGCCACTCCATAACCCCTTACCGTATCACCCGCAAAATAAAGCCCCTCAACATCAGGAGCCCTGACAGGACTTTTCAGAGTTCCAGCCTGGTTGATGTCCTTTGCTACACCCTCCAGACGCCAGCTCACCGGAAACAATGCCCATTCCACAGTTTCTCGGAATCCGGGATAACGTCTTTCCAGATAATCCATTATACGATCGCAACACCAGTCCATAAGCTGCGGGTTTTTTGCCTCGTCTTCCGTAACCGGCGCATAAGCGGTCATAAGATGTTTTCCGTCAGGTGAACAAAAGGGATCGGACTGGGACTGTATGTTCCAGCACATGTATACGTCGTGCGCAAGACGGTCTCCGCGGGGAATAACCATTGTGTCTTTTACGCCAACATTCCACTGGTCTTTAGGTAAGGCAATTTCTCGCAGGCCAAAATATGGCGCAATTGAACCGAAACCCCTCAACCGCTCGGTTCTGGTAACCCATTCACCAGGGAATGCTTCTCGTCCGGCAAATCTGAAAGTGTCCTGAGTGGGGATGTTGCTCACCACTATAGGGGCATGGACACGTTTTTCCTCATGAGTTTTTTCCAGAACTACGCCTTTGACTTTCCCGGATTCGATGATGATTTCACGCACTCGTGTTTCAAGGAGCAATTCTCCGCCAAATGCCAGGAAACGATCTGCAACGGAATCCATCCACCGCTGAATACCCCCCTTTACAAATCCCGACGCCCATTGAGCAATCCCTTTTGAAAAACGAGGGTTTAAAATTTCTCCCATATATCGCCATATATCACCTATTGATATTTCTTCCGGATCGTTGATTGTCGTAATGAGCGTGGACACCGAATGAATCATTTCATACAGAATACGGTTTTGGGAGATTCCTTTCTCTCTGAGCCAGGCGGCTACCGACACACGTTCGTAGGAATCATAATCGGTGGATGTCATGGAGAGGGGCGCTAAATAAAAATCGAGAAAAGGAAGCCCCGTTTCCTTGACAATAGCTTTGATTCGAGGGTCCATTTTTCCCGCGTGAAAATCTGAATAGCACTCATTGTCAATGTATGTAGAATTAAGATTTCCCACAAATTCAACGCCCGCCTGTTCACCAGACCCAATGATCCGGTCCAAATCGTAAAAATATCCTCGTCCGTTCAGGGCCACCCCATGATAACCAATGTCAAGTTGATAGCCTCTCAGGAGTTCCAGTCTTTCAATTTCCCTGAAATCGGGTAGAGATTTGGCCAACCATGTATATTGGCGTCCCAACGCTGCTCGATACCATTGCTCACCATTTTTGAGTATTTCATCTCCCTTGAGGGTCATGGCTCTGCCACCGACGCGATCAGCCTGTTCCACAAGCAAAGTATTCAGACCTTCATGCGCCAGCAATGAGGCCACTGTAAGACCTCCAACCCCTGCCCCTGCAACTATTGCGTCGTAACTACCGTGTTTGCCAAACATGGAATCCCCTCGTTTCAGCTTCAACCAGAAGCGGCCATCAATTTACGCCCGATATTTGAAATCATGATAAATTCAGTCGAGGAACATTGCTTCATGCAGGGTTTCTCCCGATACCTTTGCTTGAGTCCCGTCTACGGTGAAAATGCCCTCGTACCTCGCCAGGAATCTGTAGTAATGATAGAAGGAATCACCACGAGGTAGTTCCAGTGATTCGACAACCCGGTCCGTTTCAAGCCGACAGTGAATTTTGACGCCTGAACCGTCGCACCTGAGCGTCAAACGTATTGGCAAATCGAATCCATACTTTTTGTCACGCCGATATTCATCGACCGTCAACGTCAGATTGTCAGTGCTGACTACTATGTTTGAGCCTTTTGCCAGCATTAACGGAGATACAACAGGCATATCCGGATTACGAGGAATGACCCAACCGTAAACAAGCGTATAATCCGGATCATAAAGGCGTCCCCAGTACCAGCCGCCAAATGTTTTTTCCATTGGACAGTTACCATAATTGTGGTCATGGTAAGCTAGCCCGTTGACTTCCATAGTTTGTCCATCAAGTTTGAGAGTTCCGAATGCGTGACCTCGCGGAACAGAAACTATCCAGCCCGTTTCCTGACCGATGTCGGGATCGGACCATAAAACGCCGCCCCCTGCCTTCCATGAAGGAACCATGTTCCGAATCGAGACATCCAGTCCAATGTCTTTCATGTCCATCACCAGCCGATATTCGTTTCCAGTATCTTCTGCGCTAAGAGCGCCCATTTGAATGTTGCATCTGTCACTTGCGGCGAAGTTCAATTGTCCAGGCTTGAGCGCCCACAACCTGAATCTGGGGGCCCCTTCAGGGGGGTAAACAAATAGCTGCATGGTGGGGATGTGCGGGACCATCATCATGTTGTGGTAATGAAATGTTGCAACGGCTTTGTATCCGTTGTCAAAGCTGAAATCGAAATACCACCACTCCCATTGATCGTTTGAGTCCTTTATGTGAACGCCGTCATCCGACGGTTGGTACGTTTTCGCTGACCTGTCCCAGCCTCTTTGTCCATTGAAGAGGGTTAGGAAATTACGAGATTGGTCTGACATGATCTCATGGCCTCCTATCGACAACCCTGCATGTTTTTCGGCAATTTACCGCTCCAAGCCGCTTCAAATGAATACTGGTTACCAGAGAGTTAACTGAATCAATTTCAGTTTCAAAAACGGTTCTGCAGGCGCCAATATCATTTAATTCATGAGCGTCGCTGCACCCGAGTCCGGCCAGATTGCAGACAGACATGGCATGAAAAGCCAAAGACCTGCTTTCATCATCGTATGAAGGGTGTTCAACCTCCAGCCCGTCTATTTCCAGTTCTGTCATGGTGTTTCCACAACCAAAAAAACCTTCGCCTGTCTTGTTCTTTTTATAGGGATGAGCGGCTATTACCACTCCACCTTCACTGTGGACTAGTTTTATAAGTGTTTGAGCAGACTTGTTTGATCCGAGACTTTCATGATAACCAAAGACGAGAAATTCACCCTGAAAATTGCCACGTTCGGAATAACAGGCGACTTCCTGCCCGGGAATGATGACCAGGTCTTTAATTCCAGAGTATCTCAGGAGTCTTTCGATCTCATCGTCCGGCCACCGAATTCCGTGTTCAGTGAATGCAACTACCTTCAAACCCAAACTCTTCGCTCTGTGCAACGCCTCAATCGGGTCTATGTTGCTACACCCGGAAAATCTCCTGGTATGAATGTGCAAGTCAGCTTGAATACGGGAGTTCAAAGTTTCATTTCCTTGCTGATAATCTCGTTCATAATTTCATAAGTTCCTCCGCCAATAGAGAACAGACGGGAATCCCGATACAGCCTTTCCACCAGATACTCCCTGCAGTAACCATATCCCCCATGAATTTGCACAGCGTCATAAACCACCCTGTCGCAGGTTGAAGTAGCAAAGTTTTTGGCCATACATACCTCCTTAAAGGCACGCTGACCATTTGCGATCATTGCGGCCACGCTGTAATTGAATCTTTTTGACGCTTCTATCATTGTGGCCATTTCTGCGAGCTTGTGACGAGTAACCTGAAAGTCTTTCAACGGACGACCAAAAGCCGATCTCTCCCGAGCGTAGTTTATCGATTTCTCAAGGGCCATTTCCCCCACCGTCTGGGCTTCGATAGCAAGATACATCCTCTCCCGCTCGAAGTTGCTCATGATGCCCCGGAATCCGGCGTTCTCATCACCCAGGAGATTTTCAACCGGAACTTCACAATCGATGAAAGAAAGCTCGGCAGTATCCGAGGCGTGCCAGCCCATCTTTTTTATGTTCCTGGAGACGGTGAAGCCCGGAGACCCTTTCTCTATAACAAGGAGGCTAATCCCTTTTGGGCCTGGGCCCCCCGTTCGAACGGCCGTCGTAACAAAATCGGCCCGAGCGCCACTGGTAATAAATGTTTTGGATCCGTTCACAACGTATTTGGCGCCGTTTCTTACTGCCCGAGTCTGGAGATTAGCCACATCAGAACCGCCACACGGTTCTGTGATGCCTAGAACAGCTATCTTTTCACCCCTCAATACCGGAGGAACATATTTCCTTTTCTGTGACTCGTTTCCCAAAAGAAGAACAGGCGGCAGGGCAATGCTGCAGGAGCCCAGGCTTGATGCCAGACCCACAGAGCCACATCGGATTATTTCTTCCACATAAACTATCTCGTGGAAGAAATCGCACGGGACCCCACCATACTCCTCAGGAGATCCCATCCCAAGGAACCCCGCTGCGCCGGCTTTTTCATACAGTTCTCTCGGGAAAAACTCCCCGGTCTCCCACTCATCAACATGCGGCAATATCTCGCGCGCCACGAATTTCCTTACAGCCTCACGGAGCATAGTGTGCGATTCAGTGAAATAGTTTTCGAACATTTGTTTCCTGTAAAATCACTTCAATTCGGTAAAGATCATGATCAGGTTGTCACTTTAACGATCAACTGCAAACCATGTGATTGAGACCTGTGGATGTGTGATCATTACGTTCATGGTGGAAATTTCACATACATGCTTCGGGTATTTGTGAAGCGCTCATATCCTTTAATTGAAACATCCTGTATCTGGAAAATATGTTAGGCAGAAAATTTCTAATGTAATAACGTGCTGTTAATATCTTGCCCTGATAAAAGGACTGATATGGGCTTGCGGAATTGGCGCTCCTGATTTTTTCCATGGCTATTCGCGTCTGTTCAAGAAACAAATGAGAAATGGCCAGTTCGGCGCAACAATCCAGAAACCGGGTTGACAGGAGGCATGCCAGTGTTCTGTCGTCAGAAAAGACGAATTTCTCAAGGTCCTGGGCCATCTTATTCACCAGATTGGCGGCCTCTTTCAGCAAATGCAGGTCGTCATAAGTCTCGGGGCTGGTTTCATCCTGATTTATGAACTCATCTATTTCAGAAAGCCACTCCCTGAACGCCAGCCTTTTTTGTGCCGGAATTTTTCGTGAGATCAGGTCGATAGACTGGATGTAATTTGTTCCGTCCCATATTGAGAGTATTTTGCAATCACGCGTGTATTGCTCAACAGGGTATTCCCTGGAATAACCGTATCCTCCCATTATCTGGATACCCTCCCGCCCCATTTCGAAAATTCTGTCAGAGCAGTAGGCTTTAACAATTGGTGTGAAAAGCTCGACCCGCCGGCTTGCTACAGCTCGCTCAGAAGCGTCAGGACTCCATCTGGATACGTCTTCCCAAAAGTAGGTTTTGTAAACCAGCGCCCGCATGCCTTCAGTAAGGGCTTTGAGGTTCATTAACATCCGTCTGACATCCGGGTGTTGAATGATTGGAACGCGATCCCGACTGGACTCGCCGAAAAGAGTCCCCTGAATTCTGTTTTTGGCGTATTCAAGAACATTGGCATAGATGTTGGCGCCAAAAGCTACCGATTCGAGGCCAACTGCGAGTCTGGCGACATTCACCATCTGAAACATGTATGCCAGCCCTTTGCCCTGCTCCCCCACTAGACGACCGAGACATTCCCGGTTTTCGCCATAATTCATAACACAAGTAGCCGAGCCGTTCAGCCCCATCTTATGCTCTATTCCAGCGCAGATAACTCCGTTGGGATCGCCGAGTGAGCCATCATCATTTACCCATATTTTGGGGACGGCAAACAGGGAAACGCCTTTTGCGCCTGCCGGGGCCCCTTCTATGCGAGCCAGAACAAGGTGTATAATGTTTTCTGCCAGATCATGATCCCCGGATGTTATGAATATTTTGGATCCCCTGATTTTGTAATAGTTATCGAAGGGGTAAGCGCGGGTGGAAACCATGTGAGCGTCTGAACCAGAATCAGGTTCAGTAAGGCACATGCATGCGCCCCAATCACCAGAATACAGTTTTTCAAGAAAAAGCCTCCTCTGGTCCTGAGAACCAAAAGCTTCTATGAGACCTCCAATTCCTGCCCCCATCCCTGAGTAACACGCAAAAGAAAAATTGGCGCTCATGAAGAATTCTGTGGCCGCCTCAGCTACAACCAAAGGTAATCCCTGTCCATTAAAGTCCGGATTTTGGCTTAATGCAAACCAGCCCCCATCCTTAAAAACCTTCCAACATCTCTTGAATGAAACCGGCGCATAAACTCTTCCATCTTCGAAGCGGCAACCGTTTCTATCAGCTTCCTGAAACGTTGGAGCGATGACATTAAACGCTATTTTCTGAGCCTCATCGAGCGCCATGTCGAAGTCAGTAATCTGAAAATCAGAAAAAATGGGAAATTCCAGAAGCTTGTGTATCTTTATGTGCTCTTTGAGAACGAATTTTACGTCTCGGTCATCACGTTTGTAGAAATTGGCAGACATGCTGGTTTCCTTGAAATCAGGACTATTTTAAGCTCAATAACTGTCGAGTGGTTCAAAGTGATCTATGTCGAGTATGTTTCCATTCCTTTTATTCGCAAACACAGGTCTGAGTCGCATTCCCGGGGCAAGCTTCTGAAAATCAACTCCATCAACGAAGTGAACCATGGAGGTGTCGGCGCCATCCAGTTTGATTATTCCGTAAACGAAGGGGGCCTTCCTTGGATGGACTGGTTCCCTGTATTTCACAATGGTAAAAGTCTCCAAAGTTCCAAGCGGCCCGATTTCTGTCAGATTCTCAAGTGACAGCACGGAAAAACATCTTCCACATGTTGATCTGGGGGGCCAGAAGACCTTGTTGCATTTTTCGCATCTGGCCCCAACGATCTTTTGTTCATCCCGCAGTCTTACAAAAAAATAGCTTCCCATTAGTCCGGCAAAATATCTGCTATGGGCGACAATGCGTTGATCAGATTCAAAGGTTCCGTAATCATGCTCCGGGTTCATCCCTAGCCTCCTGATCAGGTTACCGGATCGAAATGGAGAATGTCTCCAAGATCTCCGACTCGATCCTCACGCTCTTTGAGAGCCACTTTCATTCGCATTCCTATTCGTATGTGTTCTACAACTGGTTCTACGTTGAGGAAGTGGTCAATTACAGAGTCTGAGCCATCCAGTCTTACGGAACCATAAGCAAAGGGAGGTTCATGAGGCTTGCCGGTTGTAGGATCAGTTAAAGGCAGATACATGATGGTGAAGCCAACTAGTGTCCCTTCATTCCCCAGTTCGATCCAGTCAGAGTTTTTTACATGGCATACGGCGCAAACAATTCGTGGAGGTAGTTGAACGCGATTGCATAGTGGACACCTGATGCCGTAGAACTTACCATTATCCCTGAGTTCCGTCAGAAATCTGGTCATATATTTTCCCGCCGCGAATCTATACGGAACATCGACGACCATGGGTATACTGATTAATTCGACGTTGTCTTTGGCTGATTTCATCCTTGGCCTCGCGTTTGCTAATCATCCATTGTACCGGATAGGGCGGTCAGCACAGTCCAGTTAGTGCCACCATAGGCTGTGGCCAACGCCCGGCGAATATCTTTTGAAACAACCTGATGTCCGCCGGCGTCGCCTCTGATCTGAAGAGCGGCCTCCCAAATCCGGAGCATCGCAGAAGCGCCGATACAATTTGTTGATAAGACGCCGCCGGAAGGGTTTACCGGTATGGGGCCGTCGATAGCGGTCATGTTGTTTTCGACAAGTTTAAATCCGTCCCCAGGTCTGCATAGCGCCAGGTCCTCATACCAGACCATCTCAGCCCAGGTCGCAGGCTCATATATTTCGAATACATCGAAATATTTTGAAGGGTCATCTACTCCCAGTTTCCTGTATAAACGCGATGCGCTCACCCTGGAAAAGATGGGTTTTTTTGTGGTCACATCCCGCCAGTCGAGTTCGAACTGTTCATTGTGCGCTGTATCCATGGCCCTAATCCAGACGGGCTTTGCGCATCTGTCACGAGCCGTTTTTTCATCGGCCAGTATCATAGCGCAGGCGCCGTTGGACGCAGGACACATATCAAGCATTCGTATGGGGTAAGAAAGCATTCGTGAATTGAGCGCATCCTGTATAGAGATGTCGAGCTTAAGGTGGGCATACTCATTTTTTCGGGCGTTTTGACGCGCCTTGACCGCGACCATTGCTGAGTGTTCTTCTTTAGCGCCCCATGCGGCCATATAAGAGGTCGCCATCATAGCGAAATACCCCACCGCTGCTCCGGCCAGTGAACGACCAAACAGTGGGTGAGCCACCCCGCTTAAAATGGCGCCAGTGTCTCCCTCCTCCTGTTTTTCAAATCCCACGCACAGCGCCTTGTTGAACAGACCACTTGCCACATGATGAACGCCTGCTCCGACAATGGTGGCCCCGACAGTTCCTCCAGTTGTAATTTTAAGACCAGGCTTTCCATAGGCGCCGCTACCATCGACTAGCCAACAGTCGGTCATGTGGCACCCTTCGAAAAATTCCATGTTCCCAAACAACACAGAGTCAATTTCGTCGATAGTCATTTGCGCGTCGGCCAATGCCGCCCGCACCGCCTCATTGACCAACTCCACCTGGTTGACATCATGTCTGCGGGCGGCGTGATGGGTCTGACCGCCACCAATTATCGCGACGTTTTTCCTCATCAGGAGCCTACTCCCTACCCAGAACGATCACGCATTGATGCTGGCCACAAAATCCGCTATGACCCTGCGCAACGGCGATTCTTACGTCCCCAACCTGACGATCCCCCGCTTCGCCACGGATCTGCAAAGCCGCCTCCGCCACTCTGTTAAGTCCCGCCACATTGGTCGGAACGCCGGCCAGAAGACCGCCAGACGGGTTTACCGGCAAGGCGCCATCAAAAGATGTAAATCCGCGACAAGTCAGGTCTGCCGCTTCTCCGGAACCGCATATCCCCAATCCTTCGAGCCATAACAATTCTTGATAAGAGAATTCGTCCCCGAGTTCCACCAAATCAATTTCGTCACGGGGGTGATCAATTTCCGCCATCCGATAGGCTTGTTCTGCAGCGCTTCGCAAGGCATAACATTCCGATAGGTCCCGGTCTCCAAGATAGTGAGCGTCGTAACATGCCCCAACGCCTTTTATCCAGACTGGCTTGTCAGTCACTTTCAATGCCTTTTTTTCAGAGGCCATCACTATTGCGACTGCTCCATCGCTATCGGGCGCAATGTCCATTTTCCTGATTGGAGAAGAAATGACCGGCGAATCAAGCGCCTGATCGAGTGTGTAGAAACCCTTGTTGTGAACCCACGGATTTCTTGTGGCGTTGGCAAGGTTTTTTATTACCACCTCAGCGATCTGTTTCTCGGATATGTTGTAGCGGGACATGAAGCGTTGAGCCTGGAGAGCCGCAGCGGAAGTAAAATCCAGACCCAAAAGCCTTGAATAAATAGGGTCGAAGGCGGTATTATTGACTATGTTACGGTTGGTTTGGGACATCTTGGTGTGGGCCAGCGCCAATGTGCAATCGAATTCTCCAGAGAGGATTCCTATAGTCGCATAATAAACAGCGGTCGAACCGTCCATGGCCAGCTTTTCTTCGTTGCGCAAATGACCGCCGATGACGTCTGTAATGCCGATATTGGATATGGTTTGGCCATCCCAGATGTCGTGTGAACAACTAACAGCGTTGTCTATGTCGGCTTCAACCGAAAGCCCGGTTGATTCAAGCACAAGAGAAATTGCCTCATAAGCAAGTTCAGCGTAATTGACATCTGGTCTTTTCGGAGAGAAAACCGTCTGGGCAACCCCCACTATGGCAACCCTTTCCGACATTCCAGCCACCTATATCCTCTCGAAGATAGTCGCAATGCCTTGTCCACCCCCGATGCAAAGGGTGGCCATCCCATAACGTCCCTTGTTTCTGGCTAATTGTCGAAGAACAGCTAGAGTCAATCGACCTCCTGACATACCGTTCGGATGACCGAATGCAATAGCCCCCCCGTTTGGATTCCATTTTTCAGATTCGACTAAATGTCCTTCATCTTTCAAAACTTTCATTACCGCAAGAGTCTGCGACGCAAACGCTTCATTGCACTCCACGACATCCATGTCCCGAAGAGACAGGCCGGTTTTTTCCAAAACCTTCCCTATCGCTTTCAGCGGAGCTATTCCCATATATTTTGGCTCTGACCCGCTTAATGCGCATGCGACAAAGCGTCCCAAAGGATGAAGGTTCAATTGAGCGCATTTGCGTGACTCCATCATGAGCAACGCTACCGCTCCGTCATTCATCCCCGAGGAATTACCCGCTGTGACAGACCCGTCTTTTTGAAAAGCCGGTTTCAGTGACGCCAGTGTTGTGAGGGATGTGGGGCGTGGGCGCTCATCCCGCTCAAAAATTGTAGAATTCCCTTTAGCCTGACGAACTGTAACAGGGATTATCTCATCATCGAAAAATCCGGCGTCAATTGCCGCAAGCGCCTTCTGATGGCTTTCAAATGCGTAAAGGTCCTGCTGTTCGCGGGAAATATCAAAGTCCCTGGCCAATATTTCTGCGATCGCGCCCATGGGAAGGTTGGTTTCATGGTCCGGCCCAACTTCACGTGTGATCCAGTCTGGAGGCGTCAGGGAAAAAGGTTTTTTTTGTCTCTCCATAAGGTAAGGCTGTGTACTCCAACTCTCACAACCACCGGCAATGTAAGCTTCGCCGAATCCTGCAACTATACTGGCGGCGACCGAGTTGACGCTTTGAAGTGATGAGCCGCATTGCCTTTCAACGGTTTGACCTGTGACCTCAACCGGAAAACCGGCTTTCAGGACAGCCCAACGCGCGATATTAACGGCAGCGTTATTTGAGCAGGCATGACCAATGACGACGTCTTCAATGAACGCGGGGTCAATGCCAACCTTTTTTACGAGCCCTTCAAGAACAATGGCCGCAAGCTCTTCCGGTCGAAAACCTGAAAGTGATCCACCCATTTTCCCGATTGGAGTCCTGACTCCCTCAACTATTAAAGCTTCGTTCATGTCTATACCTTTGCGAGGCGTTCATTAATCAGATAAGATAGCCTTGGCGCCGTTATCGACCTTTAAAGGAAGGTTTTCTTTTTTCCAGGAATGCTTTCATACCTTCCACGCGGTCTTCAGACCCAAAACATAGTGAAAAACATTTGGATTCAAAACTCAGACCGGTGTTTAAATCCGTCTGCATTCCGCCGTTGATTGACTCCTTGGCCATGTGCAAGGCAACCGGACTTTTGGATGCGATTTTCTGTGATAACTCCAACACCGCCATGTCCAGCTCATTTTTAGGAACAACTCTATTGACCAGCCCGATACGATAGGCCTCCTGGGCGTCTATGTGTGAGCCTGTGAGTATGAGTTCCTTGGCTCTACCCATGCCAATCAAGCGAGGCAATCTCTGGGTCCCACCATAACCGGGGATAATGCCAAGTCGTATTTCGGGCAGACCGAATATCGCATCCTCAGAAGCGATCCGAATATCGCAACATAAGGCAAGTTCGGTTCCCCCACCCAGTGCCAGTCCGTTGACCCGTGCAATAACCGGTTTAGGAAAATTCTCTATACGGTTACATACCTGCTGACCCGAGGGAACCTCGGTCAAGGTCTCAACATAGCCGGTAGCCTCAGCCATGATGGAAATGTCCCCCCCCGACACGAATGCCCTTTCCCCAGCGCCGGTCAGCGTTACTACACGGATACTGTCGTCCATCCGTATTTCGTCAAGGGCATGGTCTATTTCCATCATGGTTTGGAAGCGGATCGCATTAAGAACCTGGGGCCTATCCACGGTTATGGTAGCAATGTGATCCTGTTTCGTCAGGTATATGTCTTGATAACTCATTGAAGAACCCCTGAAAATAATCCTGATTCAGCTAGCGCGAAATTACGAGCTCAAAAAAGTTTGAAAGGTTTTCTGGTTCCGTCAGGCAGGTAATCGTAAAAACCCTTGCCGTTCTTCCTGCCAAGCCTACCTGCTTCCACCATTTTTCTGTAGAGAATGTTGACAGCGTCCCGCTCTTTGTGGGTGTACTCAAAAACAGCATCCCCAGCCATGTTGATGACGTCGAAACCTCCAAAATCGGCAAGTTCGCATGGCCCCATTGGATGACCAGTTCCAAGGCGCATCGCTGTGTCTATCTCTTCAGCGGTGGCGGCCCCTTCGAGCACCATCTGAGCCGCTTCCATGTATAGCCCGAGCAGAAGACGATTCACTATGAAGCCAGGAATGTCCTTTACCTTTATCGGTGTTTTCCCCAATTTTCTGCAGAACGCCATAGTCCTTTCAACCGTCTGTTCCGAAACCCCAATTGGAACAACGACCTCGACCAGTTTCATTACAGCGGCTGGATTGAAGAAATGGGCCCCAATACAGTTTTGAGGCCGCCTTGTTGCGCCTGCTATGGCAGTCACCGACAAAACGGACGTATTGGTGGCCAATATGGTATGCGGTAGACATATTTGGTCGAGTTCGGCGAACAACCTTTTCTTGAGATCAATGTTTTCCGGCACAGCCTCAATGACAAAATCAGCATTTTGGGCCGCCTTTGCAAGACTGGTTGTGATGCGAACCCTTGAAAAAGCCTCTCGTCCTGCCTCCTCGGAAAGCTTCCCCTTTAAAACAAGACGTTTGCTAATGTTGTCTTTAATAGCCAAACTGGCCTTTTCAAGCATGACTTGATCGATATCGTAAACAGAGACATTCACACCAGAAAGGGTCGCCGCCTGAGCTATGCCATGCCCCATCGTGCCTGCGCCCAATACGGCCATTTGCTTGATTTCCATTACTGAAGTCTCCTTAAGGGTAATCAAAAAAGCTCTGAAGTTAGAGACGAAATTTAGGCCACCCATGCATTGCCACATTGACCTCCCGGCAATGTGTTGGCGTCACGCCTGGCTTATGATGCATCACGCATGGTATTATTGTGAACTATATTAATAAGCTTAGCGAACATTTATGCACGCTGTCAAGGAAAAAAGAAGAATTGGCAGACAGGCAATCGAGCGGGTCAGTATTTCCAATAGCCTATAGTTAAGAGGTGTTAGGCGTATCGATGGGGCAGCGATAGCCAATTCTGACTGGAAAAAATGCTTGACAGTCGTCACTGAACTATGTTCATTATGATATGTATATCGAAACAGCATAATGCGTTGATTGAGTGAGAGTTCCCAAAAAAATTTATGGCTTTCGCCCATTACGGGAAACACCGGGAAGCAGGAAAGATGATGTCCCGGTCAAACCCTTTATGCTTCCAGGGAAAGGATGGCAAACAATGCGGAACAATGTTGGTTATCTCTTGGCGAAGCGGGCTTTCTTGAGCCCAAATAAAGAAGCTTTCATAGACGGAAGCCTCAACACAACGCGAAGCTATTCCCAGTTCAATCTTGCCACAAACCGTTTGGCAAATGCGCTCATTGGTTTGGGAACCAAAAAGGGGGACAGGGTAGCTGTTTTGATGCTGAACTGTTCGGAGTACCTGGAACTTTTCTTTGCCTTGGGAAAAATTGGCGCTGTGTGTGTGCCCCTGAACATTCGGCTCGCGCCTGACGAACTGGTTTATATACTAGATGATAGTGAGTCGGATGTTCTGGTTTATGGGCATGAATTTCAAAAGCTGGTTGCAGGAATTCGGGCCAAGCAAAGCCCCAGATCAACGGTTAACAAGTGGTTGCATCTTGGAGGGCAAGGCCAAACTGATGATTTTGCGATAAGTTTTGAGGGACTGGTAAACAACGCCACTGATGATGAACCTGAACTGGGTGGATTTGACAATGACCCATTGTTCATAATGTATACATCTGGAACGACAGGCGCGCCCAAAGGCGCAGTGCAAACCCACAGCACAGTCCTCTGGGCCGCAATCACCATGGCGGCGACTGCCGAGCTTCGTCACGACGACCGTTTTTTTGTGCCACTGCCACTTTTTCATGTAGGCGCCCTCATGCCGGCTATCATGTCAATCTATTTCGGGAACACAATAGTTAGCATAAGGATGTTTGATCCCGGGCAGTGCTGGAAAATAATAGAAACCCATCGAGTGACCAATACATTGATGGTGCCCACCGTATTGGGGGTGATGCTTCAGGTTCTGGCGAAAGCTCCGTGCGATTTTTCAAGCGTGCGATGGGTTCTTATTGCTGGCGCTCCGGTGCCCGTCTCGTTACTTGAAGCTAGTCAGTCTATCGGTCTTCATGTTGAACAGCTTTATGGACTAACGGAAGCGTGTGGGCCCGGCTGTATGCTCATGGGAAAAGATGTGGCCCAAAAAGTCGGTTCGGCGGGAAAACCGTTTTTGTTTACAGAGGTTCGTGTAGTTGACCAAAATGACAATGAAGTAAAGGCGGGAATACCTGGGGAACTTATCCTCCGAGGGCCTCACGTCATGGCAGAATACTGGAAACTTCCCGCAGAAACAGCCCAAACCTTACGTGGCGGTTGGCTTCACACCGGTGACATCGCTACTGTGGATGATGACGGTTTCATCTACATAGTAGACCGTCTAAAGGACATGATCATTTCTGGCGGAGAGAACATATACCCTGCTGAAATAGAAAAGGTAATATCCCAGCTTCCAAAAATTTCACAGGTTGCGGTGCTTGGACGTCCTGACCCGAAATGGGGGGAAATTCCTATCGCTCTGGTGGCCCCAAAAGACTGCGGTCTTGCCGAGAAAGAAATTCAGGATTTCTGTGAAGAGAAACTGGCGCGCTACAAGATCCCAAAATCAGTCATGTTTGTTGACAACCTGCCGCTGACTCCCACCGGCAAGGTTCAAAAACGCCTGCTAAGACAGCAATTGGACACTGGCATCTGATAGCGACTGATCGGGGAGACCTGTAATGAATGCAAACGATGTGGTGATAGTCAGCGCACTGAGAACCCCCTTTGGAAAATTTGACGGGGTTTTGCGAAGCACAGACAGCATTGACCTCGCGGTAATGGTGTTGAAAGAGGTTGTGCGGAGAATTGACCTGGCGCCTTCACAAGTTGATGAAGTCTATTATGGGACATGTATTCCTGCTGAATACGCTATTTATACAAACGTTCCAGCCCGACAGATCACTCTGCTTGCCGGATTCCCCGAAGACTCAATATCACTGACTGTTGACAGGGCGTGCTGTTCCTCCATGACTGCCTTAAGGCTCGGCTACAGGGCGATAAAAGCCGGCGATGCGCAGGTGGTCATAGCCTGTGGGGCTGAAAACATGGGTAACGTTCCATTGATCGCAGGCGCTGAAAAAGCGCGATGGGGCAATCGTCTGGGGCACATTGAGCTCCAGGATGTGCTGTTCGAACTGGGGTATGGGCGCAAAGGATTTGCGCCCGTGGCCACCGATGCCGGTGAAGTGGCGGTGGAATTGGGAGTAACCCGGAAGATGCAGGACGAATGGGCAGCGCTGAGCCATTCGAGATGGCATGAAGCCTATTCTGAACGGAAATTCAAAGTTGGCGAAGAGATTATGGATGTCAGTATTTCGGGCAAAAAAGGGGAGTCGATAACCATGGAACGCGACGAGTCCCCACGGGAAAATCTTTCTATTGAAAAAATGGCTCAACTGAAAACGGTTTACGGCAGTCCCACGGTAACGCCGGCGAATGCGCCGGGTCTAAACTCGGGCGCATCGGCCATGGTAATCATGAGCCGAAGCAAGGCAGAGCAACTCAAGTTAGAGGTTTTGGGGGTAATTGAAGCGTGCGAATGCGCGGCGGGTGATCCAAAATACATGGCATGTGTTCCGGCGCAAGCCATAACAAGGTTGCTGGCAAAAACGGGGCGTGTGATTGATGAGATAGACCTGTTTGAAATCAACGAAGCTTTTGCGGCAGTCACCTTGGTATCCCTGAAGCTGATAGCAGACGGGAACCCAGTGACATTTGAAACTCTTAAACAAAAAACCAATGTGAATGGGGGCGCTATTGCAATAGGTCATCCCGTTGGGGCTAGTGGCGCCCGTATTACCATGACCTTGATGTATGAATTGAAGCGCAGGGGTGGAGGCGTCGGCGTCGCTGCCATTTGCGGAGGTTTGTCTCAGGGAGAGGCCCTTATTCTGACCGTCTGAGGCTTACTGCTAAAGACGATTTCTTCACAAATCAGGTTCAGTCACGTTCGTTAAAGTTTCGGCAAGATGCGCCGGAGGGGTCGGGAACTACCAAGGAGGGTTTGATGATCAAACCTGAAAAGACACCGATATTAAGTCAGAAGGGCCAGATTGCAATGCCCTACACTTGGTGGGTCGGTAATGCAGGCAGTCGCTTCCTTGCAGCATTGCGGGATGACGCTAGAATTATCGGCAATAGTTGCGAAGAATGCGGCAAGGTATTTGTCCCGCCTCGAAAGAATTGCGGATACTGTTACAGGGAGCTAACAAAATGGGTCGAATTGGGCAACGAGGGGACAGTAATTGCACACACTGTGGTCCACTTCAGTTTTTCACTACACCCGTGTCGCACTCCGTTTGCCTACGCCCTGATAAAACTTGATGGAGCTGATGTCGGATTCATGCATGTGGTCCGGGATCATCCCGAAAGGCTTTCAAACAATGTGCGAGTCAAAGCCATATTCAGGGACAGGGCGCTTCGTATCGGTCACATCCTTGATATTGAAACGTTTGAGATTATCTGATCGGATTGGGAGGCCTGGATGGACCACATAGCGATTGTTGGGGTGGCTCAAACCGGATATGAAGCAAAAATTAGAAATAAGACCAACTATGATCTTGTCTATGAAGTCACGAAAGGCGTTCTCGATGACGCTGGGCTCAGCCTGGCGGATATAGATAATATCGTGACAGTGTCCAACGACTTTATGGATGGCAGAACCATATCTTCCATGGCCGTTGGTGAGGCTGCCGGTGGTCATGATAAAAACATTTCTACGGTAGAAGGCGACGGAACCTTCGGGGCTTTTTATGGCGCCATGCGAGTATTGGGAGGTTTCAACACCACTCTGGTGGTGGCCCACTCCAAAGGAAGTGAGGGCAGTCTCAAGCATATCACCAACGCAATGTTTGATCCTGTATATCACAGATTAATAGGTATCGAGGCCATAAGCGCCTCAGCCATTCAGGCAAATTCCTACATGGATCGTTTTGGGCTTTCAGAAGAGTCATTTGCAATGGTTTCTGTGAAAAATCACCAAAACGGATTCAACAATCCGTACGCTCACATGCCTCTAAATCTAACGGTTGAAGACGTGATGAAATCGGCCAGGATAGCCGACCCCCTGAAATTGCTGGACTGTAGCCCGGTGAGTGACGGGGCGGCGGCAATTATCATCGCAAATGAGGAATACTCGCGTAGGGCTAAAACCCGCCCTGTCTGGATAAAAGGTATAGCGCACTGTGTAGAAGAATATTTCCTGGGGGACAGGGATCTGGCGGTAGCAAAATCGCTTCGTCAGGCGTCACGAAAAGCTTATGAAATGGCGGGGATTTCGAGGCCTGTTGACTCAATTGATGTGGTGGAGTTGTACGACGCCTTCAGTTATATGGAGCCCCTATGGTTGGAGGGGTTGGGTTTTTGCGAAGAAGGGCGCGGTCCCGGAATGCTAAAAGATGGCATCACCCTCATGTCGGGGAAATTACCGGTAAATCCTTCTGGCGGGGTATTGTCATCGCACGCCTTACTGGTAGCGGGTTTGGCTCGAATTATAGAAGCGACGTTGCAACTTCGCGGAGAGGCTGGCTCCAGACAGATTCCTGAAGCCAAAACAGCCTTGGCGCATGGGATCAACGGCCCTTGCGGTCAGAGCCATTGTGTATGGGTTCTCAGTTCCGAACAATGAGAGGCGATTAATGCCGGGAAGCGTAGCAATAGTGGGAGTAGGTCAGACCGATCACCGAAGCCATCGGCCGGACGTAAATGGACGGGAAATGATCTATGAGGCAGTTCAGAGAGCGCTGTTGGACTGCGAACTGTCAATAAACCATATTGATGCGATCATTATTGGCAATATGGATCATTTTGAATCCATAAACTACGTTGATACATGGAGTGTTGAAGGGTCCGGCGCAATCATGAAGCCAATCATGAAAGTCAGCACTGGAGGCACCACAGGCGCTTCGGTGGCTATCGCGGCATATTATCATGTGGCCTCCGGGCTATTTGACCGGGTTCTGGCTATAGGCTGGGAGAAAAATTCCGAAAGTGACACCACAGGCGCAATTATCACGTGCAGCGATCCGGTTTGGGACAGATTTTCCTATTCAGGAGCAATACCGAGCCTTGCCACCGAGGCTAGCGCCTACATGAACCAATACGGGGTCACTCAAGAGGACGCCGCCCGGGTAACGGTCAGAGATAGGGGTAACGCTGTCAATAATCCGCACGCTCATCTCAGAAAACCCGTGAGCATACACGAGGTTCTGGCGTCTCCAATGCTGGCCTATCCGATCAAACTACTCGATATTTGCCCCCGGAGTGACGGCGCCGCCGCAGTAATTTTTGCTTCTGACGGCATTGCCCAGAGAATCACCCCGAGACCCGCCTGGATAAAGGCATGTTCCGTCCGACACACGTATACGTGGTTTGGGGATGTGGACTACAAACAGGGCTTGGTGTCGTTGCAGCGGGCTTCAGCCGAGGCCTATCTGCGCGCTGGAATAAAGAGCCCGGCAGACGAGTTGGATGTCGCAGAACTATACCTCCCCTATTCATACGCGGGATTAAAATGGATCGAAGATCTGGGTTTTTGTGCCAGGGGTGAAGGCGCCGGATTTGTTGAAGACGGCCATACGGATATCGCGGGCAAGATACCCGTGAATCCTTCGGGAGGGGTATTGAGCGCAAACTGCATAGGCGCTACGGCGCTTCTGCGGGTAGGGGAAGCCGCTCTCCAGGTCATGGGTAAAGCCGGACCAAGGCAGATTCCGGATGTAAAACAAGCGCTCGCTACTGGTTTCGGAGGATGTTTCTGGTCAGACGTGCTAATACTCGGATCCGGGCGGCCCTAATCGAGCAAAGGAGAAATTATGGTATCAACTGAACTCGGTTACGATCAATTGCTCTCGATAGCCTTTTCCGTACCAATGCCCTATGAGTGGTCGGTGGGCGTATACGGCAGTCTTTTTTTTCACGAGATCATGAATCATAATCGTTTCCTCGGTGTTAGATGTCCCGATTGCAACAAGGTTTATATGCCGCCCAGACGGCTTTGTGGGCCATGCTTCAAGGAACTGGACGAATTGGTGGTCTTGCCCAACGAGGGAACCATAGAGGCGTTTTCAATCGTAAACTATCCTTTTGTAGATCCAAATACAGGCGAGCAGCGCCCGATTCCCTATACCTACGGCTACATCAGAATTGATGGCGCTGACACTATATTTTCGCACATCATCAACGAAACCGACACTCGCCTGATTCAGGTAGGAATGAAAGTGAAAGCCGTTTTCAGGGAAAAAGAGCTTATGCAAGGTAATGTTCAGGATATAAAGCATTTTGAAATTGTAAACCCATAAGCTAACAGTCTATGACACGACTCGTCCTTCCGTTTTTCCAACGGCATTGGCCTATTTGTCACAACGGTTTTAGACTTGTTGCCGATCACCAAATCATGCAGGTTCCCAACCAACGAAGAATCTTTAAATGGAAGGGTGTCGCTGGCGCCTGTTTAAGGCCAGGATCACAATTGGGGCCCCCGACGCCAATTGGAGACAGCTGGATCATGAACTTCGAAACAGGTTTTTTCGCTGTTTGTGACGGTTCTGACAGGAACCCTCAAGCGTCTTGGAAGTTTCTGATACAGTTTGAAAGAATGGTTGCCAATACAGCGGCCATGAAACTCGCAAAACCCTTAAAAACGCATCAACTAATCGTCCTCAAAGAAAAATTTGACGCTGAATCCAGAAAGCTTCTCAATTCAGCCCTTGGTTCATTTAGCTGCGCCATTACCGGAATTTGTCTGGCGCATACCGAGGTAGGCCTGGCCGGTATCATTCTTCATACTGGTGACAGCAGTCTTTACGAATTTGATTCTTCAACTTCAAGCGTGGGCGAACTGACACAGAGAAATTTCTGGTTGGTAGGCAGAACAAAGAAACTGTTTCAGATCAGCATATCAGAGATCAGCCTGTCAAAATCTCTGATCCTATCAACCGATGGGGTTCCGCTTTTTATTCATTTGCAGAAGCCCGAAATCCGGTCCACGATTTCGAGAATCGTACGCAAGGAAACAATATCGGATGCTCCGGAAAAGATCATAAATATGATGCGGCCAGTTGATGGATTTGAAGACGACGCGACCGTAATAAGCCTGTCAATGTCAGGTATTCACGCCGCAAAAAAAAGAATGATCATATCTGGAAATGATGGACAAAGTCTGAGTGGCGCGCTTTGAGAGTTTGAGTAGCCGCGTTTGGCGCTCCGCAGAGAGTTATTGGAAAATAATTAAATAATAATTTTATGATGAGAGGTCGGATATGGAAAAAATCATAATCACGGCGGCAATAACCGGCGCCGCCACCGTTCCAAGCCAGAGCCCACACATCCCAATAACTCCGAAACATATTTCGGATGAGGCGGTGAAGGCTCATGAGGCGGGAGCCGCAGTTCTCCACATACACGCCAGGGATCCAAATGATGGAAGACCTTCGGCAAATCTGTCTTACTACAAGGAGATTGTGACATGCATCAAGAGTAAATGTGATGCCGTAATTTGTATTACTACAGGAGCGGGGGCTGGAATGAGCGTTAGGGAACGGACAGCCCCGATTAGCATGTTCAAACCCGAACTGGGGTCTCTGAACATGGGGTCCATGAATTTTTCCATGCATCCGCTTCTAGACAAGATTAAGAACTGGAAATTTGAATGGGAAAAACAATACATCGAGAATAGTCGGGATTTTATCTTTCCCAACACCTTTTCTTCCCTGGAAAAAATTGTCTGCGTGATGCGTGAAAATAATACGAAACCCGAGCTCGAGGTTTATGACACCAGCCATCTATACAACGCCAGGTATCTGGTTGACGCAGGATTTCTGGAATATCCCCTGCACATGCAGTTTGTGTTAGGTGTTATGGGTGGCGCTCAGGCTAACGCCTTCGACCTGGTTCATCTTAAAACGACGGCAGACAGGCTTTTTGGTGTCAATTACACCTGGTCGGTAATAGGAACAGGTTGGCCTGATGAATTTCGCATGGGCGCGGTTGCTCTGACCCTTGGCGGTCACGTCAGGGTTGGCCTTGAGGACAACCTGTTGATCGACAGAAAAGAATTGGCTGTAAGCAACGCTCAACTGGTAACGAAGATGAGGCGTATATGCGAAGACCTGGGCAAAAAACCGGCTACCTCGAAAGAGGCTAGAGAGCTTTTGCGTCTCAAAGGATTAAACGAGGTGGCTTTTTAGTAATACAAGCGGTATATTAATACCTTACGCCAACTGTTCATAATGTGGCGTTAACCAGGGAATATATGGAGCACCGATGAATTTTGAGCAGGGTAAGTCGTATGAAGAACTTCAAATTGGCGAGAAAGCTCATGTCTCTAAGACGGTAACCGAGACTGATGTTTATCTCTTTGCAGGCATATCAGGCGATTTTAATCCGATGCATGTTGATGAGGAGTACGCAAAAACCACTTCTTTTGGTAGTCGCGTGGCCCATGGCCCTTTGACTCAGGCTCTGGCAGCCCCTTTGGTAGGAATGAAACTGCCGGGTCTAGGTACCATTGCGGTGGAATTCTCAACCAGGTACAAGGCCCCTGTCTATTTTGGAGACACCATTACCGTGACAGGAGAAATAGCTGAAAAAATTGAAAAAAAGAAGTGGGTCAGGATTGCGTTGACCTGGGTTAACCAAAAAGGTCTTGTAGTCGCCGAAGGGTCTGCTGTGGTTTCTCCACCACGCAAGTAGCTTTGGACAAACCGTGGCGGTTAATCCGCTTACCGCTGTTTTAATGTCCGAGTCTTAGAGATAGACTGATGTGATAGTATGTTATAATGATACCGAACAGTTAGGAGAACTTTTTCGTGAACGAAACCAAGGCGCGAATACTTAGGGTTGCCGAAGAACTCTTGTCAGAACTGGGGGTGTCCAAAACAACTATAGCTCAAATAGCGAGAAAAGCCGAGGTATCAGACTCGCTGGCCTATCAGTATTTCAGGGACAAGGAAGATCTGGTTTTTGCAGTAGCCCATCAAAGGCTGGAAGACACATGGAACGAGTTGCAGCAACATCTGCAGGGCATTTATGAGGCGCGTTCCCAGCTCGGTAAACTGATATGGTTTGGTCTTCATTATAATGATACCAATCGCGATTATGTCCGAAATCTCATGTTTGAATATCGTTCCAACAAGGATTTTTATACTACTCCGGCCTATCAATTCGTACGGGAGCACTCCAGGCTGACACTCCAGATATTGAAAAGGGGGTTGGATGAAGGAATTTTTCGTGACGACATAGACATGAAGTTGGTTCGCGAAATCATCTACGGAACTTTTGACTTTGAAGCAATTGATTGTGTAATCCGTGGTGAAATAGAGAAAAGCAGTGACGACTGGCAAGACATCATGACTTTGGTTCTAGCCATGGTTGAAAGAAAACCGGACCCTCCTCCAACCGAAAAACGCGACAGAATACTCGCATGCGCAGAGAGGGTCTTTGCGCAACGCGGATTTAACAAGGCGAAAATATCGGAAGTAGCGGGTTTGGCAGGTGTTGCGGAAGGTTCAATTTACGATTTTTTTGAAAACAAGGAAGACCTGCTTCTGTCAATCACCGAGGCAAGGCTCAAAGAACACATGACGCTTTTGCCGGAGACCTTTAATGTCAATTCCCCAGTTCGCAAACTCAGAACACTGATCCGGAATCATTTCCAACTATACATGCATGACAGGGATTTCATGAAAGTTTTCGTGATGGATAATCTGCTGGGCCAGCGTTTTTACACATCAAAGGCATTCAACATCTTTAGAGGATACCTGAAAACAATTGAAGCGGTAGTTGAAGAGGGTCAGGCTTGTGGGGTCTTCAGACCGGACATAAGTCCTCGCGTATTCAGAAATGTGTTTATGGGCGCTTTTACTCACATAGCGATCAGATGGATCATTTTTGAGCAAAAAAGATATGACAAAATGCTTGAAATAGACCGTCTTACCGACCTGTTGAGCGATTCAATGGCATTACCCTGAAAAAGTATCTCCGCGCAGGCCGCGCTGATCGGCGCTGAAGCTACAATGATGAATGTGCCGTGAAGCTCACCATAATCAGGAAACATTTTCAGCGCCCATGCCGGAACGGTTATTTGAGGGTAAGGGTTTTTTCCCGAAACAGAGCAAACCTCAACCACAGAAAAGCAAAATTCAGCAACGCTTCATCGTCAATCCTGATTTCAGCAATGATATCTTCAGTTACTTCAAATTTTTTCAAAAAGGCGCTCTTGAAAATAAAATCGCGGAATTTTTCAGTGTTGAAACAGGCCATAATGAACATCTGGATGTGTTGAGGGGCAAAAGGGTCATCGCCTTTTCTCGATTTAAGAGAATAGAGTTCCATCAACAAATCATTCCACCGATTGTATTCCTCCATGCCCTGATCATCAAGCCAGTCACTTATTAGCCACTTCTTGTCAAACTCGAAGCCTCGGCAGTGATCCTCACGAACTGTGAAATAAAACTCCTGTGATAATCCAGTCATAGGATGTTTCTTCGAAGCCCGGCCTAAAGGATAAATTCGGCATGCGCCCGGCCGGTCTTCGTAAACAGAGCAACCGCTGTCAGTAACAAAAGGACATCGTTTCGATTCATTTTCGGACATTTTCATCATTAGTTCAGGAAAACCATGCAAGGTCCTTAACCTTAGGTCAGTATGACGGTCCATGAATTCATCCGCTGTCATCCCGAGTCTCTTGCGTAACCTGAGGGTGTCGTAAGGGGTCAGGCAGAGCTGCAATTTTCCACAGCATTCCGTAAAACAGGGCACATGGGGGCCGCATTCGAAACAGAAAGAATCATTTCTTGTTAATTTTTTGTCCATTATGGTTCCGTCACTCGCTGCGCCGGGACTGCTCATTGCTATCTCCATGAGATGTTTTGTCGAGCTGCCGCTCAACTTCTTGCAGATGATGCGCAAAGTCCAGGAGCGATTGAAAAGTTAGATAGGCGTTTACATCATTGTTAGTAGAAATCCGTATAGCGCGTACGCCTGCGTTAAGAGCGGCAGCCATGTCCGAGTCAGAATCTCCCACCAGGTATGATTGATCAAGGTCTATATCAAAATGCCGACAAGCTTCCAGAATCATCCCTGGCTGTGGTTTACGGCAATTACAGCCTTCATCCCTGTCATGAGGGCAGTGGTATACGCCGTCCAAAACGATTCCGTGCTCCAAAAGCTGCCGCTTCATATAATCATGGACACAGTTTAGCGAATCCTCATCCATAAGTCCCCTGGCAATCCCGCGCTGATTGGTAACAACCACCAAAAGATAGCCCAGTCTGGAAAAAATGGACATCGCTGTTCGAACGCCCGGAAGCAATTCAAATTCCTGATAGCTCTTGACATAGTTATTCTCAGGTAATTTACGATTGATGACACCATCGCGGTCAAGAAATACAGCCTTGCATTTTCTGGAACCCCCGGCTTCGGTATTCATTCCAAATTTCCCGTGTGTCGAAAGAAAAACATGACTCAATCCTGAACCTGGCGAGAAAACAATATCATAGATGTGACCCATAAGTCTGTACGCGGTAAAAAATGTTTTTCAAACATGCCTGATGTCAAAAACTATGAAAAGTATAATTATCATAACATTCAGCCTATAACAGCACAAACCTTGTAAGTGATATCAGCAAATGTGCGTCATCAACTACCAGACAAATGGTAATTAGATTAGCGCTAATAGTGATTTATATTTAATATTATTGCTATATAATCATTGCATTAAAAACATGTGTAATTATAGGACTATATGTGTCTTAGGCATACCCATAAAGACAAAAGAAATTACAACCTATTTAAATAAATACGAATTAATTTTTATGTGAAGCTAACATTTTGCTTGACATAATCGTTGAGTTGAATAATTAACACAATCCAGGACATTCAGTGAAGGAGGGAGGGTATGTTTACAATAAAGCCCTTGAAGGTATTGGTTTGTTTGGCGATATTTTTGTCAATAGCCCCCACGGGTGTTGGGTGGGGTTATACCGGTCCAGATGTTACGGCGCCTGGTCTGCAGGGCGATGCTTTGTCCGCAGATCCGACGGTACAGCCGCGCTCTGTGATCCGACAGCAATTTCCTGGGGTAACACAGCCATCGGCTGTGACGACAACGCGAGGATCAACTTATTCTTCTCGCAGTTATTCGGGCGGAAATTACAACTCCGCGCCTTCCTACAGCGCTGCGCCGGCAGTTCAGGGGTGTGGCCCTCAGGGCTGTCCACCGGGGGTAGTAGCGCCTCAGCCGTATCAGCAACAATCGCTTGTTCCACCGATATTCGGACTATTCGGGCAATCCGGAATCAATTTTGGAGGCTGTGATGATGGAGCGTTGCTTCCACATCCTGGCTGCAAACAGTTCCAGTTAAGCGCGCGACTGTGGTATGCGAAAATGAATTCGTCCACTGAGTTGTGGGGAACTGTGGTAGGTTCGGCTATTCCCGCCACGGAACTGGACCTGAACCGAGATCTGGATCTGGCCAGGTACCAATATATAGGTGAATACGAGGCGCGTTGCCAGATCAGGCCCAACTGGGGAATTCATTTCTCCTTCATGCCGATGAACTATCGGGAAAACGTTTCGCCGGTAAATTCATTCTGGTGGGGATACGCTCCCTACGCTGCAAACCTTTCGACATTGACAAAATGGGACAGATACATTTACCGCTGGGATTTAGTATATGACTGGTTCCATCAGAAGCATGCCGTATCGAGCGTATTTGCCGGGTACGCGCTCTATGATGACAAATTGACTATAAGCAATGTTAACTATAACCGGAGCAGGTCCCAACAATTCGGCCTGGCGTATGCCGGAGCCAGCATCGAGCGAGTGATCCGTGATATTGGCCAGGCTACGGTGAGCGCGGAATGCAAGTGGTCCGTTCAGTTCCTGGAAGATTACTTTGGTTGGGATGGTCAGGCGGTTGGTCGGGTTTACATCCCCATGAACTACGGTCGATATGGGTATCTGGAAGCGGGATGGAGATGGATTGTGCTTGATCGGAGCTATCCTGCAAATATCGACAAAACAAGCCTGGATGGAGTTACCGGAGCGGTGGGTCTTATCTTCTGACGCAGTGGTTGAGTGAGAAAACAGGCATTGGCGGCAGCCATGTAACTTCCAGTCAGTTGAAAAGCTCTCAAAGACCAGCGTACGGTTAGTTGTAAAAGGGTTATGGTTTACAATAACGTGAAATCGGGTGACTAAGTCGGAATTAGCCCCCAAAAGAAGGATGGATGAACTCAACGCGATCGCCTTCATTTATCTGCACGGAATTGAAATCTTTTCGATAGATGAAGCGACCGTTGATCTCCACAATTACCGCAGGATCGTCTTCTTTTGTAATATCGAGAAGATCTTGCACTGTTAAAGTGGTAACATCGAAATTTTCAGGAAACCCGTTAAACTTGATCTGCAGCATGATGGCACACTAAGAAATATCAGAAGTTGATGCGAGTCATCAAAAACTCGCCCCCTCCCTAAATTCACTTTTCAGGAGATAAGCCGGACAACAGTGTCTGGCCATCTCCTGCTTTTTTATTCTAACACAGGTTCAGATACTGTAAGTCAGCCTTTTTTTGAGAAAAAAAGATCGGTGTAGTAGAAATTTGGCTTTTCAACCGACTTCTTAAAAGAATCTCAGCGCCTCTTCCAACATTTTTTGCTCATGAGAAAAGGTTTATGGCTCAAGACTCTTTTTCTCCTACTGTTAGCCGGATTGAACCTCGGCAATGAAAAGCCTGTGTCATCCCACAGGGTTATATTTGCCGCCAGTCTCGTTTTTGTCAGGACCTGTTGAGTCTACACGTCTGGCATGTCTCGAAGTCATCTTATAAGCCACGGTGCGGTATGTCGATCCTTCGCAGGTGGCTTTGCACGGTTTCAAAGAAGTCTCATAGTAACATAAACCCGGACAGGCCTGTAATCCGGCGAGAGATTTGGTTTTTACTTGCGGTTTTATAAAAACCCACACGGGGACTTCTACCTTGCCTCCACACGCATGTTGAAACACGTAAACTCCATTATTAAAATCATCCACATCCGCCCGATAGTTGAGAAGCCACAAATCAGGGTCCTTAAGAACTTCATGTGGATGGATCCATGACCTGTGGCATCTTGTGCAAAATATTCTCTTGATTTTGGCCAATATCTGAGTATTTATAGATGCTTGAGATGTTACTGGCTGGTCGTAGCCGGGTTGGGCGTCAATGCCGTATTGTGAAAGCTTGATCAGTATGGATGAAAGATTTTTTTTCGCTTGTTCGATACGGAGCGTTTCATCTTCAACATCGCTGTCATAAGGCTGACACCTGAAATATATCCAGTTTGAATACCCACCAAACGGGGTGCCGTCGGTCGGTCTGTTGCAAGCCATAACACCACGGGCTATCTGCGTGTCTACTGGCACGATCACATGATAGGCTTTTCCCGAAGGGTCTACGCCGATCCAACCTTCGTTTCCCGTATGGGTTCCCAAAGTGGCGCGATAAATAGCCTTTAGTTGTATTCTTAGAGTCATGGCACAAGAGATTCCGTATTCAGAACTTACCAGTTGTAAAATTAACTTTACAAAAAAAGACTGTCAAGCCATAAAACATACAGAGTCAAAACCATTGACAGAGATCAACCAAAAAGCTAGAAAAAAGTATTCGTTCATAATAATGAACGGGACAACAATTTTTAGATAATTTTCGTAAATATGGGTAAAAAATCATGAACGCAAAGCAAAAATCGCCTGCGATTTCCTATTCGGCGCCGATCGTTTCCAAGGCTATGCGTGTATTAAAAATGATAATTTCAGAGCAGAGCAACCCGGGGATTAGTGAAATTGCTTCGCAATTAGAATTGGCCAAATCGACTACTCATGGAATTCTGGCGGCGTTGGAAGAAACTGGTTGGGTTCTCAGGGACCCTATCACGAGGAAATATACATGTGGTTACGCAGTCAGGCGGCTTGCGGACAATGCTGCTGTTCAGCTTCCACTGGTGGATACGGCACGCCCATACTTGGAAAGACTAAGTCTCAAGCTGGATGAAGACGTGTTTCTAGGTATGTGTACAGGCTATAGCCTGTTGATAATAGACCAGATAGAGTCGAGAAAAGAGATAAAAATTACCGCCAAACCCGGCACGAGAATATCGATGTATGCTGGAGCTGCTGGCAAAATCTTTCTGGCGTTCCACGATGAAGAAAGAATTAATGAGATACTGGAAAAATTTCCAATCCCATCATTTACCAATTTTTCGATAACTGAGATGGAGGCCTACAAGAAGGAACTTTCCCGGGTCAGGCAAGAGGGAGTGGCTCATGACGCCGGTGAATACCTAAACAACGTAGGTTGCGTGGCCGCTCCGATATTCCATGGCAAGAAAACCAGGAAAAGGATGGTGGCAGGCTTCTGGCTTGTGGGGCTTGACTGGCTGAAGAACCCTGAAAAAGTAGAGATTGCGAAAAAACTGGCAATCGAGACGAGCGAAGCAATATCACGCGCTATAAGCAATTACAAATAAGGGGTGTTCCGTTAAAGCGCTTGGAAAGTGAATGATACTTTATTTCCGGCCACCGCTCATCTCAGGAACCTGCTCTGTATGAAATCGCAAATCGGAACCGGGTCGTCCAGATCAAAAACCGGCACGCCGGCAGGAGGGGTCTCGGGATTTCCGGCAATCGCCAAAAGGTTGTCGTCCGCCCCGCATAACATTTCCTGACGTTTTTCACGCCGATATACTTCTATCTTGGGATGAATTTCTCTTTTATAGCCCTCACTCAGAATTACATCCACGTCTTTGATGAGTTTTTCCCGGATTTCCGACAATGTATGATCGTGATCAGAATCCATGACGACGCCAATCTTTTCTGCGGAAGATATTATGGATATTGATGCGCCGGCTTTTTTGTGGCGCCATGAATCTTTTCCCTCGTGGTCTATTTCAAAACTGTGAGCATCATGTTTTATTGTTCCAACCCGGAAACCTCGGGACTTTAATTCTCTCACGAGCTTTTCCAGTAAAGTGGTTTTGCCCGAATCCGATTTGCCCACAATGGATATGATAGGTATCATTCTGGAACCTCCCCAATGATGTCGGTTAAATTACAATAACTTCGTTGATAAAGAAAACAGTATCAGAGGCAGTTGATAAATAGTCCGTGTGATGGTAATCGTGAAAAAGTTTCTTTGATCAATATTTTCCAAGGCAGGTTTTTACATTTTTCAATATAAAGTTTATTCGGGAGACACGCATGTCCATAAGAGAACAGGTAATTAACACGGCCATGATGGCTCACTCCGCAGCCCCTGAAGCTGCGAGGCTGACCATGGGTCAGAAAGAAACCATCCTCAACCAGATTGCTGAAAAAATGTGGGATGAACGATCTTTTCTACAATCTGAAAATGCGCGGGACATTGAAAAAGCGCGTTCAAAGGGTTTGTCTCTACCTATGATTGACAGACTCACGCTATCAGACAACGTTTTGGCGCAAACCATCAATGGCCTGAAGGAGATCGCCTCTTTTCCTGATCCTGTTGGAGAGATAACTCGCATGTGGGTGAGGCCAAATGGCATGAGAGTTGGCAAGATGCGCATTCCTCTTGGAGTTATAGGAATGATTTACGAGTCTCGCCCGAATGTTACCGCAGATGCCGCAGCGCTGTGTCTTAAGGCGGGGAACGCCTGCATTTTACGCGGAGGTTCAGAGGCCTATGACTCGAATGTAGCGATTGCAGAGATATTCAGAACCGTTTTGGAAGATAACGGAATTAACCCTAATGCGGTCAGCCTTCTACCCACTACCGAACGCGAAGCCATATTGCATCTGGTCAAACTCGAAGACCTTGTAGACCTGATCATACCTCGAGGCGGAGAAGATCTGATCAGGTTTGTTTCAGAGAATTCCAGAATTCCTGTCGTAAAGCATTACAAGGGGGTCTGTCATTTATATGTGGACAAGGATGTGGATTTTTCCATGGCGGTGAGTCTTGCCGTAAATGCCAAGGCCCAAAGACCCGGAGTGTGTAACTCCCTCGAAACACTTCTGATACATTCATCAATCACCGATGAGTTTTTGCCGAAGGTCTCAAGGGCTCTTCAAGAGGCTGGAGTAGCTTTGAGAGGGTGCGAAAGGGCCAGGAAAATTGTCAATGGTATGACACCGGCGTCAGAGGATGACTGGTACGCGGAGTACTCAGCATTGATCCTGGCTGTAAAAATAGTTGACAGCATTGACGATGCCATAAGACATATAGCCAAATATGGCTCGTTGCACACCGATGCCATTGTTACCAAGGATTATTCAGCCTCACAGAAGTTCCTGAGAGAAGTCAATTCATCCACGGTCATTGTCAATGCCTCCACTAGAATGAGCGACGGCTATGTTTTCGGTCTAGGGGCTGAAATTGGTATCAGCACCACTAAAATTCATGCTTATGGGCCTATGGGGGTGGAAGATTTGACAACAACAAAATTTATCGTCCTCGGGGATGGCCAGATAAGGGAATAGGGGGTCAATGTGTCACAGATCAGAAGCACAATTGACATCATGATGGAAAGAACCAGCGGAATGGGTTTGTCAAGTTCCGAAAAAGACCAGATTCGAAAAGAGTCCCTTGAGAAAAAAGCTAAAGGGTATGCCCTGAAAATTCATGATTATCCCGATTCTACGAAAAAACTCGTCGAAGATTTGATGTCAGAACCATCAGGAGATCTTGAAGAACTCAGGAAACTTGTCTGGAACAATCTTGTTTTGAAAATTGACAATAATCCAAACCTGACCACCTTCCTCGATCTGATCGAGAAACTGCCTTTCGCTCCTTCGAGAAAAGATGTTCTGGATAAGTTCAGGGCTTCGCTAAAAGGCGCGCAGAAGGACAAGTCCAAGGATAGAAAATCTTTACTTGAACGCGAAAGGAAGAAACTGGCTGATTCCGGAATTTCTGGCGCCGCAGTGGTTCCTGTAATTTCAAGGGACTCGGAAAATAAGCGGATTAACGAGCTCATTAACAGTCTTAAGGCGAACCTGATCGTCTAGGTCATAAACGAAATTGCGTTTTCTGTGTTAACGAACCTTTTTGGGAACGTTGCCCCAAGGCTAAAGTCTCCCGAGCCTTAAGGCTGATCGCATTTTATTTTTTCGGAAGCTGGATTCGAAGCGTCCTGGCTTCCTTGCCTAACTATTAACGGAGTTATAAATACTAGTAATTCATCGGAAATCGTGGCGCTTGCGGAGCTACTGAACAAGGCGCCGATCACGGGGATTTTCATCAGGAACGGCCACCCCTGTTTGAGGTTGCTGTCCGTCTCCCTGATTATTCCTCCTACCACACAGGTTTCACCGTCTCTGACAACGAGAGTGGTGTGAGCTTCCCGGGTAAAATAGAGCCGTACAATCTCACATGAGCCGCAAACTGCCCGGCCATCAACCACGTTGTCGGATATATCGATATCCATACGAATTCGATTGTTAAACAATACCTTGGGTATTACCTCGAGCTTCAGATCAACGGGCACCAGTTCGGTATGAGTGCCCCAATTGGGGGACGAGGTTTTTAATGTCACTATGGTTCCGTTCTTGATTGTCGCCCTTTCGCCATCCATGACCTGAATCTCGGGTCTGGCCACAACTTTTGCAGTACCGTTTGATTCCCCCAATTGAAGTCGAAAGTCTAATTCAGTTATGTAGTTGGGTTTCAACAGACCGAACTGAACCCCCAAGCCTATCAAATTTTCAAGCCCCGGTACTGTTGCGGGCAGATTCACAGCAAATGTCGATGGGATGTTTATTCCATCGGTCACCTGGCCCGTGGCGCGGTTTGAAGGTCCCGTGGTTCCAGTAGCATAGCCTTCCTGGTTACCACCAAAACCCCAGTAAGCCTTTGCGCTATCCCTCACAACGCCAACCTGATTGTTTCTACCACCCCACAATATTCCCAATCCACGGCTCCAGTCCTTCTGAACGCGCACAATTCGGCTCTCAATATGGATCTGTGTGCTTGGCCTGTCTAATGAGCTGATCACCTTTCGTATCTGACCGAGTCTTGTGTCGGTATCCTTGAGAAAGACGATGCGCTTTTTTTCATCAGCCCACACCATGCTGTGCGCTACAACTTTGGCCAGTTTGGGATCCTTTCTGTCCAGGTCCCGCAACAGGCGCCAACTCTTCACATCTATTCCGGTTTCATAAGGACGTCGGGGAAACTCAGGCAATGGGACGACGCGTAACTCCTCTATGCTATCAAGACCCTTGTCATCCGTAGATTTAAGCGCTTTGGCCTTTTCTCTTGCGTCCCTGAATGCGCGCCTGGGACTCATTTCCTGTTCAATGAACCTCGAAGCGACATGCTCGGTTCCTCCCCCGGGACCTCCCTGTCCTGTGCCCGGACAATGCAAGTTGAACATACAGTCTATTGTTTTCACTATATCCTTGGGATCAGCGTATTTGAGGAAAACTTGGTCATAAAAAAAACAAATATTCTCTGATTCAATGTTGACGCACTCGGCACGACCAATCCTTCTCTGACCAAAGGGTCTGTCCATGTCTGCAATGTAGTCGCTGTCCGAAAATGACGGGGCGCTGCAAACAGAGTTAGCGCCTGCCGGATTTCTCCACGCTGATTGCTTCTTTGATGTGTAGTCGGTTTTTGACGAAAAAGTAACAGCCAGGTGATGGGTTTTCTTATCAATCCTGAATTGGGGAACGTCGTTTTTGCCAAAATCCATAACGATCTTGACGGAATCCTTTTGTTCAATGACATCAAGGTTTTGAAGCAAGCCCGCAGGCAATTCGAGGTGATCGGTAAGCCCAGAGGTAATCCTTGCCTTTACCAACAGGATTTCAACGCGGTTTGGTTTTGCAAGCTTTCGGGATGTCACCTGGACAGGCGCCCCTCTGGAACCAACGGAGATTGCCAGAGGCACTCTTGACAGTTCGACTGATGTTATTTCCGTATAA
>CAITZA010000396.1 GCA_903896745.1 uncultured Desulfomonile sp.
GTTCGCCCTGTGACTTCGAAACAGGCCCCACTTGCAAACTTCACCTGATTCCCCTGACAGATTAAAACCGCTTCGTTCATCCGATCAATAATCTCGGGGTACATTAATTCCCACTCTTTATTAGTCATGATAGCGTCCATTCAGGAAAGTTTAATCAGATTATTTTGTTAATCAAAGCCATGCTTCTCCGTTTAACGCGCGTTACCTAAGGAACCGATCATCAGAACAGATTTCTCCTGTTCCGAGTCTTGAATCAACCAATAACAACGATATTAAATAGATAACAATATATCACCATAAGGTTTATAGTTTGAACCATTAACCGTTCAATAATTAATAGCAATATCGTTGACAACTCATTTTCTCGATGATATGGCCGAACCCTGTCGGGAGCAAATCGCCCCATCGCATTTTACACTATTTCTTAAGAGATATTTAATGAAAGTTATAAAAAGTTTTGGGAATGATGACACTTGCTATACCCTACCCCCGTATGACGGCAGTCATTACGGTAATATATGCGCGTGGATAGAGGCCATTCACAACATGAGACTGAAAGATCCACAACTTCACGACAGCCTTCTAAAAAAGATTACCGAATTCAGGGAAAACAAATCAAACGAAATCGAAATTCTTTCCACCCTATTTCGCCAGGATATAAAATACGATGTTCGCGTCATTTGGCGTCGCCAGGAGGTTACCCTACACATGTATTCCCTTAAAGTGGTAGAGTCCTGACTGGAAACTTTCTGAGGCGATTGAACAGGCCCGTTTCGATGTCAAGAAGGTCCAGTAACTCAATTTCTGTTATCAGGAAGTGAGAGCGGGAAAATATATTCTAAAAGTGGTTCCTTTTCCGGGCTCACTTTCACAAGTCAGGCGCCCATTGTGTTGTTTTACAATCCCATAAACTGTAGCAAGACCGAGGCCTGTCCCTTTTCCAACATCCTTGGTACTAAAAAACGGTTCAAAGATATGATCCATTGTTTCTTTTTCCATCCCGAAGCCCGTATCTGAAACAGTAAGGGCAACATAATTGCCTGGCTTCGCTTCAAGAAACCTGCTGCAATATTCCTCATCCAGAAAAACGTTTTCGGTTTTTATGGTCAGGACGCCACCGTCCGGCATGGCGTCTCTGGCGTTTACAGCAAGATTCATCAGGATTTGTGTAATTTGGGATGGTTCTGCCTCAACCTGATTCAAATTGCCATCAAGATGTAGATGGATTTGGATGGATTTGGTGATGGTTCTGTATAACAGTTCCCTTATGTGGGCAATCTCGGTGTTCAGGTTTACGGAAACGAGTTTGGCTTCTTCGTTTCTTGAGAAGGTCAGGAGTTTCCTTACGAGTTCAGCCCCTTTTTTGCCAGCGCTGTGGATTTTTTTGAGATCCTCGTGATCGGAGCCTTTGAGTTGACGATTTTCCATCAGAATTTCACAATATCCCAAGACAACCTGGAGCAGGTTATTAAAATCATGGGCGATTCCCCCTGCTAAAGTTCCTATGGCCTCCATCTTCTGGGAATGCAATAGTTGCCTTGTTAGTTCCACTGTTTCCGTGACATCGCGCTTCACTGCGACAAAATTGTTTATTTTGCCCGAAGAGTCACGAACCGGTGAAATAGTGGCGTCTTCGTAATAGAAGCTTCCATCCTTCTTTCTGTTGATGAAGCGTCCTGACCAGACTTCACCGGCTTTAATTGTTTTCCATAGCTCTTTGTAGAATTCTGGGTCATGCATACCACTCTTGAGGATACCGGGTTTTTGACCTATAGCCTCTTCACGGCTAAAGCCGGTTGTGACTTCAAAAGCAGGGTTGACATATTGTATTACCCCGGCGGAATTGGTAATTATGACAGCTTCAGCGGCTTGTTCTATTGCTGTGGCCAGTCTCTTTTGAGCTTCCTGAGCCTTCTTTCTCTCGGAAATATTCTGAATGATTACCAACATGCCGGCGGGCATGCCATTGTGATCATGGTACCTGGCGCCACTAATGCTGACATCGAGCAATCTTCCATCTCTGGTAAGTCGCTGAGTCTCGTATGAACGGTTTGTTTTACCTTCGCGAATAATTTTTGTAATTATCGAGGTCGTCGCTCCCCTGTCCCATTCGGGAACCGTTTCCAGTCGCTTGCCCTTAACCTCTTCCAACGTCCAACCAAACATTTCGGTGTGAGCAGGGTTGAGGAACTGAACCTTTCCATCCATGTCATAGACAATTATTGGGTCAGCGGAACAGTTCAGCATTGATAAATAAAGCTCTTCCTGTAACCTGGATTTTTCGAAAAGCTCCTGATAGCGATGATGGCTTTCTCGCAGAGCCTGTTCTGTCTGTTTTCTCTCTGTCACATCAGTGACAAAGCCTTCGAGAAAAAGTAGTTGACCATCATTTCCAAAAATCCCCCGGCCTCTCTCCCAAACCCAGCGTCTCGCGCCGGTCTTCGTGATGATCGGATATTCATCCTCAAAGGGCTGTTTTTTATCAAGAAGATATTGCCATTTTTCCCACAGTTTTTTCTGATAGTTTGGATCAACAAGATCATTGAAACTCAGCTTGTTGTTCATAATCAGGTCTTCAGGAGCATAACCGGTAACATCAAGGCATCCAGCGCTTATATATTGCATGGTCCATTGGGGGTCGTTAGCGCATCGGTAAACAAAACCGGGCAGATTCCCGATCATGGTAACCCACATTCGTTCGCGTTCGTTCAATGCGTCTTCAAAGTTTTTCTGGGCAGTGATGTCTGATATCACTCCAATTGTAGCGTTGTAGGCGCCATCAGGCCCATACACAGCAGACACAGACACTTCCGCCCACACAATTTCTCCATCCTTGCGAAAATATCTCTTCCTGATTTTGTAAGAATCTGTTTGGCCTTTCACCATTTGTTGATGCAGGAAAGCCGAGGTCAACCTGTCATCGGGATGAGTGATGTCCAGGATTGTCAATTTGAGTAATTCTTCTTCCGAATAACCGAGAATGTCGCACAAAGTGACATTCGCCTGAAGAAAATGTCCGTCCATGTCAACTACATCAACCCCGGCGGCAGCGTTTTGAAAAACCCCCCTGTAAAAGGACTCGCTCTTATATAAGGCCAGAGAATCCGAAATTTGCCGCTCGTAATCGAGGAATAACTGACAGACCAGCATCGTGGCGAGTGGATAGAATATCAGAATCGTCAAACCTATTTGTTTGATGACCTCGATGCCGGCGCCTTTGGGTAAACCAAGGAATGTTGACAGTGTAATAGCGCTCACCAACAGACCGAAAAGCCACAGTTTGACAGGGCCTATTGGTTGACCCTTGCGCTTCCACAGATAATGAAAAATCACTCCCACGGCTACAGATTCGAAAATGGTCGCCAATCCAACGTAAACCCCGGGCCCACCAAGGTAAAGTCTGTATGCGCCACACATCAATCCGGAGACCGTCGCAACAACAGGCCCTCCAAACAAACCTGATATGCTCAAAATGATAGACCGGCCATCAAATATCATGCCGGGCATAAAATGAAGAGGTGTCATCATGCCTATTATTCCTACCCCACCAAACAGAAGCCCAGAAAAAATCTGATATTCAACGCTCTCTATTCTGAAACGGGACGCTACGACCTGATAGATAGCAGCCAGGGCTACCAATAGCGCTATGTTCTGGATAAGATTGAGAATAGACATGAAAATGCTCCTCGTAGCATCGATGGCTAGGGAGTTAGATATCTAACGGAAAACGTGTAAACACGAGTTCGATTTCTCCGAGTTCAACATTACTAGAAATTTATGAGATCGTAAAAGATATTCGTTAGGATAGACCGTTGTAGCCTAAGCGACAGTAAGTGTTGACTTTAAAATGTTTTGTTTGATCGGGCGCAAATGGAATAAATTGTATCTAAATCGTCGGGTCGAAATTGAGAGCGCCCAGCGACAGCTACATCGCTGTCTATCTTCAGACTCCAGAAATCACACAGCGCGTTTAGTCCTGACATGATCATGGTTCTCTCAAGTCAGGGATTCCATACGCGACTGTTATTATTGTTCAGCCAGTAGTTCTTCTACTGCATCGAGCAGTTCCTTGTTTCGGAAAGGTTTAGAAAAAACCCTTTTGGCGCCAAACTTTTCAGCCATCTTGAGGTACGTGTGTGGTCCAATTCTCGCCCCGCCTGAAATAGCTATTATCTTGACTTCAGGATTGAGCTGTTTGTAGTCCATTATGGATTCAAGACCTTCCTTGTCAGGCATAATGATGTCTGTGACAATCAGGTCTACATTTCCCTTCTGGAACTCTCTCAAACCTTCTTCGCCATTGGTTGCCCGGATGACTTCATGGCCTACACTTTCCAGAATGTCCGTTAATAAAAGCAAAACCTCCGGTTCATCGTCAACAACCAATATTCGCGCCATCTTACTCTCCTAATGTTGCGTTGTTCTTTTCACGTAACTTTATCAAATCATGCATTATCCAGAGAAACCCTGCAAGTCTGGTTGGGTCAATGGTTTCTCCAGTCGGTCTACCAAGTAACAACGCCATGCCTGTTCAGTATTTAATCACACAAATCTAGCACATACTTCAACTGTTTTAAACTATTTAAATGTCTGTTAGTGATGTCCGCTGTTCAACAAGGACTTCGCAAAAGAATTTGCTTCAGTCAGTTTACCCACATCTATTCCGGTATGAAAACCCTTTTGGTCCAAGAGCGATATAACTTTTTCGGTGGAAATGTTACCTGCTGCGCCTGGAATGAACGGACACCCGCCCATACCACCCACGGAAGAGTCAAACATCCTGACCCCAATTTCCAAAGCCCTCGCAAGATTCTTTTCCGCGTTGCCATAAGTGTCGTGAAGGTGTAATGATATTTTTTCTAAAGAAATGTTTCGCTCGATTTTTTGCAGCATTCTTTCAATAGAGTCCGGTCTTCCTTTCCCGGTGGTATCTGCGAGACTGATTTCATCTGGATTCTTTTCAATGAAATCGCTCACAATCCTGTAGACTGCTTCTGGATCAATTTGTCCTTCGAACTCGCATCCAAATGCGCACATTACGCCGGCTGAAACCGTTAGTCCCGCTTCCGAGGCCATAACTACCATTTTGAGAGCCTGTCTCGTTGCAGTCTCCCGGGGCATGCCCGTGTTCTTTCGGCTATGCGATTCAGAAGCTGA
>CAITZA010000397.1 GCA_903896745.1 uncultured Desulfomonile sp.
GCCTGAGGACGGACTCGAACCGTCACGAGGACAAGCCTCAAGGGATTTTAAGTCCCGTTCCACCCATTACCCACATTCATTTCCCTTAAAGTTTCCAGCTAGTTGTCATTTCCTGTTATCTCATGTTCACTCGTATTATGTCAAAAAACGTGACCAAAATTTCCAGGCTGCCTAGTTAAAACCCTGGTGGAATAAACCTCAAATTGCGCTACGGGGTAAAACCGTTTTCAGACACCATGTCACCCCTATGAATGCACCTTCGTTGGTTCGAGTATCTTCCATATTGTCCGATAGAATTTCCTTGTATCTACGGGTTTGACCAAGTATGCGTCACATCCGGCTTCCATAGCTCTTGCCTCGTCGTCTTTCATCGCATGGGCTGTGAGAGCCACTACTGGAATATTTGAAGTGGCCGGGTTGCTTTTGATGGCATGGGTTGCACTTAGCCCATCCATACCTGGTAGTGATATATCCATGAGTATGAGCGCCGGGGTATGCGTTTTCAGGATGGCTATGGCTTCTTCTGATGTGAATGCGGGCAACGCTTTGTAGCCGCCAAGTTGAAGCAGGTTTGTGGTCAGTTTCATGTTGGCGGAGTTGTCTTCTACAACGAGTATTGATAGTCTCTTATCATCAAGAGCGTGAATGTCAGAGGTGCCAAGCGGTTGGGACATTCCAGATTCAGAAAACTCTTCGGTGTCTTTAAGGCCGGCCGATACGTGAGGAATTTCAAACGTGAAGACACTACCTTTGTTCTCTCCTTCACTCTCGACCCATATTCTTCCCCCATGAAGTTCAACCAGTTTTTTGGTCAATGATAATCCCAGTCCTGTGCCCTCGTGCTGTCGCGAAAATGATGAATCGACCTGCTCAAATTCCTCGAAGATCCTGCCTTGATCCTCAGCTTTTATTCCGATGCCGGTATCAGAGACGCTCACCCTTACTTCATGTTCCGATAATCGGGCTTCTAGTCTGATAACACCGCCAGACGGCGTGAACTTAACGGCGTTTGATAACAGATTCATCAGTATCTGTTTGAGCCTGATGTCATCAGCTAGGATTAGTTGGGTGTAAAATTGCGGAGCGATATCCAGTTCAAGTTTTATTCCTACTTTGTAGGCCATCTCTTTGATCATGGTGAAAGCGTTCACCAGCAATTGGCCCAGATCAGTGGAGGATGGATTTATTTCCATTTTTCCAGCTTCAACCTTGGCTATGTCCAATATGTCACTGATCAGTTGCAGGAGATGGGAGCCTGATTCATGTATCGCCTTGGTGTAGGCAGCCTGTCTTTCGTTAATGGCTCCATAAAATTGGCCTTCGAGAAGTTCTGAAAAACCAAGGATTGCATTCAGAGGGGTTCGAAGCTCATGGCTCATGTTGGCAAGGAATTTGCTCTTTGTTTCGCTGGCAGCCTCGGCTCTGAGTCTTAGCTGCTCTGCCAGAGCTAAGGCTCGGTGGAGTTCATCATCCAGATGTTTTTTCTCCGTAATATCTTTGATGGAGACAAGTACATGCTCGTGTCCCTTATAATGTATGGGGCACATAAATACGTCCACGTCGAAAAGCTTGCCATCCTTTTGTCGTTTGATCCTGTATTCTAAATGCTTGTTCTCTCCAGCCAATACCTCATCCCATATCGAGCGCAGATCAAACGAGTCATCCTCAGGAGAATAGAATTTCTGAGCATTGAGTGGAGGCACACTTAACACTATGTCAGACATGTTTATACCGAACATTTCTGAAACTTTCTGATTGAAGTGGAC
>CAITZA010000398.1 GCA_903896745.1 uncultured Desulfomonile sp.
CGACTCAAGCAATGAAGCTGTCGATCAGTCCATCGAGGCCCAAATCTGCGCATGCAAGGAAGGTTTTGACAACGCTTACAGTAGGGCCAAGGACTTGAAGATGAAGTCGATTGTTCACATCCCCTCCGATGTCGAGTTCATCGACCAAGACGCCTCATTGGAAGAAGGAGCTTGCAGGTTAATGTCAGGACCTTATCTGCACCTTTTTGCCCGGTCAGGAAACAGTGTTACCGGAATATTGAGAATGAGCGATCTGTTTATCCGCTTGTGCCATGGCGTCAAGATGTCCGGTCCGAGATAGGATTTCCGTAGTCCCGCTATCACCTCAACACGTTTTGAATTTGCTTTTACCGTAACCTTCGGAAGGAGTATATGGAATGACCGACAGAAAGGGTTTTGAACCGGGCGGCGGCGCCAAATTTGGTGGTGAGTTGAAGGAGACCCTCTCCGCTCAGGAGGAACGCTTCGAGCTATGGAGAAACACCCTGGGTTTATTTCTTGGACCAGCGGTAGCAATATTCCTGTATCTTACGCCCATGCCGAGCCTGAGCCCCACCGCGCACACTTTGGCGGCCATCATTGGACTCGTTGGAGTATGGTGGATCACTGAACCTATCCCAATTCCAATGACCGCCATGCTAGGCGCTGTGCTGTGCGTGACTTTTGGAATCGCTGACGTAAAGAAAGTGTTTGCGCCCTTTGCTGATCCTATCATTCAGCTCTTCCTGGGCAGTTTTATGCTGGCTGAGGCCATGGCCGCCCACAAGCTTGATAAACGGTTCGCATACGCAATCATGTCGATGAAGTCGGTAGGAAACAGCACGGGCAGAATTCTTTTAGCGTTCGGTATTATCACTGGCTTCCTGTCAATGTGGATCAGCAATACAGCAGCGACAGCCATGATGTTTCCTATAGCGCTTGGTATTGTCTATGCCATGGCGGATATCATGGCCAGGCAAACCGGCAAAAGCGTTGACCCCATGAAGCTTCGTTTTGGAACAGGCATGATGCTCATGGCAGCTTACTCTGCGAGCGCCGGCGGCATAGGCACTCCAGTAGGGACACCACCAAACCTGATCGGGATCGCGCTCATCGAAAAATTCTGTCAGGTCCGCATTCCTTTCTTCCAATGGATGAGTTTTGCCGTGCCACTACTGTTAATTCAGTTCGTCATCCTGTTTGTGTTAATGTATTACTTGCACAAGCCTGAAGTATCGCGGATTGAAGGTTGCCGTGAATACGTTGATCAGGAAAGATTACAGCTAGGACCGTGGACGACCGGACAGAAGAATGCGTTATTCGCCTTTCTGGTAACAGTGGCCTTGTGGATTGTTCCAGGTGTATTGGCCATCATGTATGGCGCCACATCGAATGAAGTCAAGACTTTCAGTAAATATATTCCCGAAGGAGTAGCCGCGCTGATCGGCGCGACACTTCTTTTCCTGTTACCGGTGAACTGGAAGGAGCGCGAATTCACCCTAACGTGGGGGCAGGCTGTCAAGATAGACTGGGGGACTTTGCTCCTGTTTGGCGGTGGAATAACCCTTGGCAACCTCATGTTCGAAACCAAGCTTGCTGAGGCCGTGGGCAAAGGCCTGCTAACCCTCAGCGGCGCCACATCCATGTGGGGTATAACTTTTGGCGCCATCTTCATAGCCATCCTTGTAAGCGAAACATCATCCAACACGGCTTCTGCGAACATGGTGGTTCCGGTAATGATCTCCTTGGCTATGGCCGCTGGGGTAAACCCCATACCTCCCGCCATTGGAGCGACTCTTGGAGCTAGTTGGGGATTCATGCTTCCAGTGTCCACTCCACCAAACGCCATTGTTTACGGCTCGGGCATGGTCCCAATCACCAAGATGGTCAGAGCCGGGATTTTCTTTGACATAATAGGAGGCTTTGGGCTGTGGGTAGGCTTGTGGCTTCTTCTGCCTCTGGTCGGCTTGGCATGATTATTACCCCAGAAGCGAACTCGAGCTAACAAATATTGGCTTTACAATCGAACAGTCATTCAGACTGTTCGATTGTATTATCACACAGAGACTTGACTTCAGGGATGAATGATGTTTTTAGGGACATGAAGAATATTCGGGAAGGAAGGGGGAAGCCGTGCAAATACAAGACTTGCGCTGAGCCTCCCTTTATCTGAACTTATCCCATTGGATAATCGATATTAATCGGCGTATTTGAACGGCGGCATCTTCTTGACAGTGTCTTTTGCCGCACCAGGCAGAATGAACTTGCCATCTTTAATCTGGAACTGCTTCACAGGAACAGCTATGTCATGGCGATCAATTCCAAGGAATCCACCGGCGCCGACAATTGCATAACCAACAGTTCTGTCAGCGGCCACTATAAGATCGTCAATGGCCCCGATTTTTTCATCTTTGTCATTGTATACTAGCTGACCCAACACCTTTTTCTTTACACTCCAGCCTTTAACTACATCTGTTAATTCTGTGACTGTCACACCAATTGCCACCACCTCAGTTCCGGCTACGGGAGCGGCAGGGGGCGCAGGCTTTTCAGAAGCAAAGCATAATGATGACATAAGGGCCACAATTCCGATAACTACCACCAGCAATTTTTTCATGTTTCTCACCTCTGGAAAAAATTAGACTCTATCAAAGTCAGCACATGTGAATAGGCCATCCTCAGAACTTTGTCAATAAAAATTAAGGCCTCCCGTCAATTACGTCACGTATCATGTTGAGGATTTGGCCAACATCAAACGGCTTGGTGACAAATCCCCTTGCGCCGGTTCTAACAACTTCACCTATCCTCCCATTAGCTGAAAATCCGCTGGCAATGAGCACCTTCACAGACTTGTCAACCTTTAAGAGTTCTTCGAGGCACTTCTTGCCATCCATCTCCGGCATAATCAAATCCAGAATGACCAGAGATATTCGCTCCCTGTTTCGGCAATACAGGTCAAGCGCTTCCTGGCCATTTCTTGCATTAATGACGGTGTAGCCCGCTTTCTCGAGCGCCCTGTTAAGAAAATCAATTATCTGTTCCTCGTCATCCACTATTAGAATAGTTTCTGAACCGCCTCTAGGTTTTTTTTCAGCCACGGGTTCAACCTGTGTTTCATCTGAAGTCAAGGCGGGGAAGTATATCTTGCAGGTAGTACCGAAACCTGGTTGACTGTAATATCTTATAAATCCACCATGCTGCCGGATAATTCCGAAAACTACCGACAGGCCCAGACCTGTGCCGTGACCATGTTCCTTTGTGGTATAGAAAGGCTCAAAAATACGTGACATTGTCTGCTCATCCATCCCGATCCCGGTGTCCGTCAATGCCAGCAGCACATAGCGTCCAGGCTTAATGTTAAGATGGGTCTTCAGGTATTCCTCATCCAGCGTTACATTCGATGTTTCAATGGTCAGCACACCGCCGTCCGGCATTGCATCCCGGGCATTTACCACAACATTCATTATCACTTGATCTATCTGAATTGGATCAGCATTTATAGTTGCAAGATCCTCAGCGAGCATCAGTTGCATATCGATATTTTTCGGAATTGTCCGCACCAACATTTTCCTGATCTCGTTTATGCGATCATTCAGCTTTAGGGGCTTTAGCTGCGCCACGGTCTTTTTGCTAAAGGTAAGCAACCTGTGAACCAGATCAGCTCCCCGCTTGGAAGCCTCGTAAATGTTCATAGCGTCTTCCCTAAGATTGGGAGGCAGGTTTTTGTCAGCAGCCAGCAACTGTGAATACCCCAGGGAAATCTGGAGTATGTTATTGAAATCATGCGCTATTCCTCCGGCTAGAGTTCCTATGGCTTCCATCTTTTGTGACTGGAACAGTTGATTGGTCACATCAAGAAACTCCGTTATGTCCCTTTTAACCGCCACAAAGTTCACAATTTTGCCTGAGTCATCTATTACCGGAGAAATGGTTGCCTGTTCATAGTAGAGTTTTCCGTCCTTACGGCGGTTTATCAAACGTCCGGACCAGATGTTTCCAGCTTTGATAGTGGCCCACAGTTTCTGATAAAAGACATCATCGTGCTCCCCACTCTTGAAAATTCTAGGAGTCTGCCCGAGAGTCTCTGCGCTTGAAAAACCTGAGATGCGTTCCAGAGCCGGATTGACATACTGTATGATTCCTTCTGCGTCAGTAATCAGTATGGCCTCGGCCGCCTGGGTGATAGCTGTCGCCAGTCGCTTCTGAACCTCTTCGGCCTTTTTTATTGACTCGACGCTACGAACCGACGTGAGCCTGGCCACGCCACCCATATAAGGAATGTTCTTGGCCTTGATCTGGACAGGAATGACTCGACCGTCCTTATGGATTAAAACAGATTCATAGGCTTCCACACTTCCCGACATAATGTGTTCCTGGACAAGATCCCGGAATTCCGGAGCAACTATCTCCAGCACTCTGGAGCC
>CAITZA010000399.1 GCA_903896745.1 uncultured Desulfomonile sp.
ATCTCGTCTACGTCAGTATGAGGGAGGTCACTCCGAAAGATATGGTGGGCAATTAATTAACATTGACAGTAATATGGCCGATGGTTGGATAGCATACCAGCCTCAGAGTCTATCTATGGATCAGACAACAAATAATATTGCGCGATCCGATATAACAAGTTTTATCACAAATGTACCACCTATTGTTCAGGCAATGCACTTTTTTACTCAGAGTACTGGATGGGTATTAAGTGGAAATCATTTGTTTTCGACAACAACAGGAAGCGTAGATTGGCGCGACATCACGCCGCAAGGACAATTTTCAATAATTTCAGTTTTTTTCTTGAATGCTTCGGATGGGTGGGTAATGAGTTTATCGAGTGATGAATCAACAATGACCCTTTTTCATACCAGTGATGGAGGTAGTTCTTGGCAATCAAATTTGTTCTTATCGCTAAACTCTGACGACGCGCCTGTTGATAAAGGTTATATGAAATTCATCGATTCACAATTTGGATGGGTGGTTTTGAAAAATAGTACGAGTTCTAATCTAAGTAAAGGGCGATTATTTAAAACCATAAATGGCGGCATTACGTGGTCTGAGGTTGCCATTCCCATAGGTGAGCCTGCTGTTTTTGTTAACAACACTTTCGGTTGGACTGCAGGAGGCGTAATAGGTGAAGATCTATATAAAACAACTGATGGTGGCATATCTTGGGTCGCGCAAACTATTATTTCCACAGATACTTTTACAGGAACATTGACTTATAGTTTACCCGTTTTTGATAACACTCAAAACGGGGCTGTGTCTGTTGTTATCAGTGACACTATTCATAAAGAGGCCAGAGTCTATGTTACGGATGATAGTGGCGCGTCGTGGGTTTTAAGCGCAACTATACCTATAGCTAGTTATGTCTCACTCAATATGGCAGCGCCAATCGAGATATTAGATGCCAGGCATTGGATTATATTTGACCCGAGTGTTATACCAAATCTTCCTCCTAATATTACTAGTTTCGATTTTTCTGCTTTAGCTTCAGGATGGGTATATACCAGCAATGGAAATTGTACCCGTGACTTCAATACAGGTGCTATATTAGGTTGTTCTTTTGATCGCAGTTTGTTACAAACTGTCAACAGTGGAAATACTTGGACAGAGCGTGAAATTCCGCGTACATATAATGTATACTTGCCGTCTATAATCAGGTGATGTGAATATCGATGAATTGAAAAACGGTAGATGTAAAAGTTGAGTAGTGTCCCATGTTTGGCTTGATGCGTTGACTTAACCGCGGACTGAGTTAACCTGTCCGAAAGCAGGCTCTGATGTTTACGCCAGAAAAGCCTTACTGAACTCGTATCGGTAGCTTGGCGGGAATGCCCCCGCCTGTTTGTGCGATCTGTGCTTGCAAAACCTGGAAAATCCTACTCTTCTGAAAACCCGCTGCGAATAGAGCGGTTAATTTACGGGCTTTGGTGGAGGATCTGATTTCTCTTGAACGAGACCTGTAGGGTTGAAGAAAACCCTACAGGTCTCGTTTGTGGTGAAAACTCACTCTGTGGAATGCTCTTTTTTAATGAAGGAGACACCCTCACAGATCAGCCACGGCCGGGATGATTTCTTTGGCGAAGGTTTCGAGCGGGGTAATTGTGTAAACGTCGGGCATATTGAAGATGGCGTGTGTGAAGCCCATCCGCGAGAACTCTTTGATCCGTCCGATGGTACCTTCGACGGTGTCTTTGCCAGAGAGATGCACTGTGGAAAGGGACGTTTTTTCGACCGTGTTGTAGTCTCGCCCCAGGGCCTGGCAGTGTTCTTTGAGGGTATCGAGCGCTTTTTGCATGCCTTCCGTCCCTTCCCAATCCCCAATGTTGCAGGCGTCGGCGTATTGGGCGACCATGCGCAGGGTCTTCTTCGGCCCTGTGCCGCCAATCATGATCCGCGGATGCGGGTTTGAAAGCGGGCGGGGGTTGTTGGTAATTGCCGGGGCGGAAAAATGCTTGCCCTGGAAGGCGGTTTCATCGCTGGCCCAGAGCGCCTTGGCCAGTTTCAAGTTGTCCTCCAGCCATTCAAAGCGTTCGGCGGTTGAAGGGTAGGGGATGCCGTAGCCTTTGGCTTCTTCCTCGTACCATGCCGCGCCGATGCCGAAATAGGCGCGCCCGCCGGAGAGGATGTCGAGGGTGTTGACCATTTTCATCAGGACAGAGGGATGGCGGTAAATGACGCCCGCGACCAGGACGCCAAGATAGGCTTTTTCGGTTAAGCCGGCCAGGTAGCCGAGGGTGGTGTAGGCTTCCATCATGGGGTCGGTGTAGGCTTCTCCGAACAAGCCCTTGATTTGGTAGTAATGATCCATCACCCACAGGCTGTAAAAACCTGCTTTTTCGGCGGCGGCGACAATTTCTTTTAGCACGGGCCGGATGGCGCTCGCGCCGCCGGGGTATTTAAATGAGGGGATTTGTAGTCCAATGTTCATTGTTTGTCTCCTGTTTGACTGTATAGGTTTGTCTCTGGAGCGTAGTATAACATTGGGTGTTCACTCCAAGTCAAGAGAATGGGTAAAATTGCGCTTTGGCCGCGCCAGGATAGGGGGTAGAATCAGGGAATTGAAATCTTGTTTTCCCTCAAAAGGATTCCGCATGAACCAATCCATTGTCCACATTGCTCTCGTGGTGCGAGACTACGACG
>CAITZA010000400.1 GCA_903896745.1 uncultured Desulfomonile sp.
GAGTAACGGTCGAACGCCAGGGGGTTCACGCCATGGATAGCGGTCACTGCCCATGGATAGCCTGCACGGATTACAGCGTCCCGGGTGGCTGCCGAAAAATCTCGCATGGTTCCGTAGGGATATGAAAACCCACACGGCTCTCGCCCCAACTCATCATAGATGCGACCAGACGAATGACATAATTCAAAATCCAGACGGTCGGAGGCAAGGTCGCTCATACTCGCGTGGGAAACTGAATGTGAACCAATTGAGAAGCCGGCCTTGTTCAGCATCCTCAAGTCGTCCCATGTCAAATATGGGCCTTTATCGGACTTGATCGATCCATCGATATAACCGGTCACAACAAAAAATGTAGCGTCAAGCTTAAATTTTTGAAGAGTTTCGGCGACGCAACCGGATAATTCGGCGTAACCATCGTCAAATGTTATGGCTACTGACAATGGATCAGGCCTTTTCCCCATTACAGACTGATTAATAAGCTCTGCGAGGCCCAGTACATTAAATTCTCCTGAAAGTATCCGAAGATGCTCTACGAAGTGTTTTGTTTCGACATCATGAGAAGTTTTGGGAGAGTCAGTGATTTTGTGGTAAGTTAAAATACGGAAAGAGCCTTCATAATATTGGGTTTTTCTGTATAAGGCGGCCAGGCCACTAAAACAAGAGCCATATTCTATGGCCCATTTCAATAATCTTTTTGCTATCCAGCGTGAATTCATGGAGTTAGTTGTTTATAGACCCGTTTGGAGTCTGGAAAACGAATTGAGTGACGGATTTCACCTGACACGTATTATTATATATTGAGAATAGCTGACAAACAGCGCATAAATCTACCACTTTGTCTGATTATTTCGACTACTGTGGCTACACCGGATGTTTAATCCGGAAATGCGCTATTGATTATAGTTGATGAACCGGACAGTGTGGCGCGTCAATTATTCACTTTCGATAAAATACAAATTTAAAGAGATACCATTATGTGTGGAATTGTTGGATATTACGGCAACTTTGACAGGGAGCTTCTTTCAGGTATGAACAACCTGCTGGCGCATCGAGGCCCTGACGCGTCCGGATTATATTTTGCTGATAACGCGCCTGTTGGTTTGGGACATCGCAGACTGTCGATCATTGATTTGAGTCCGGCAGGCGCCCAGCCCATGAAAGACGCAGATGACAAATGTGTGATCACCTTTAATGGCGAAATTTATAATTACAGGGAACTCAGGCAGAGCCTGATCCGTGATGGTTTCAGATTTAACAGCCAGACCGACACGGAAATTCTCCTAAATCTATATATCCGTGACGGATTGGAAATGCTCAAGCAACTCAATGGCATTTTTGCATTCGGCATTTTTGACAAACGCGACAAGTCGCTTCTATTAGTCAGGGATGGTTTTGGCGTTAAACCCCTGTATTACACAACTACGCCTAAAGGAATCCTTTTCGCGAGCGAACTCAAGGCTCTTTTGCTTGAGCCGTCCGTAAGCAGGGAGATCAGCCATAAGGCGCTGCACTATTATCTCAGTTATTCATGGGCGCCTTCTCCGTGGACGATGCTTGCTGAGGTAAAAAAGCTGGAGCCCGGACACGCTATCGTCGTCAGAGACAGCAGGATAGTTGAGGAAACGGTTTTCTACAGGATTCCCGTAAAGACTGATGAACTGAAATGTAATGAGACAGAGGCTGTTCAGATGGTTCATTCGGCCATGGGCGTTTCGATAGAGCGTCAGATGGTGGCCGACGTTCCTGTTGGGGCTTTTTTATCCGGAGGGCTGGATTCAAGCACTGTATGCGCATTTGCAAGAAAGCATGTGCCGCACGGAAAACTGAAATGCTTCACCATTGAGGCCCAAGGTTTTGAGGAAGAAGGCTTCGTAGATGACCTGAAATACGCGAGGATGATGGCCTCATTTTTGGGGGTAGACCTGGAGGTGATACAGGCTGGGGCCAGGGAAATAAGCGATCTCATGGAAAAAATGGTTTATCACATGGATGAGCCACTGGCGGACACCGCATCCATAAACACGATGCTTATTGCAAGGCTCGCCC
>CAITZA010000401.1 GCA_903896745.1 uncultured Desulfomonile sp.
CGTTTCCGTTGACAAAATCCAGCATTACCTGTTCGAGTTCCCCATCCGCCATTTGTCCGTGAGCAACACCGATACGCGCCTCCGGAATGAGACGTTGTAGGCTGGCCGCCCTTTGATAAATGGTTTGAACCCTGTTGTGCAGATAAAAAACCTGTCCTCCTCGACCTATTTCTCGACTGATGGCATCCTTTATCGCTTCATCGGACTGTCGCATTACATAAGTTCTTATCGAACGCCGATTTGCAGGCGGGGTTTCTATGATCGAAAGATCACGGATTCCGGACAAAGACAGATTCAGCGTCCTCGGTATTGGGGTAGCGGTTAGGGTCAATACGTCAATGTGGGCCCTGAACTTCTTGATCCTCTCCTTGTGAGCAACGCCAAAACGTTGCTCCTCATCCAGAACAAGCAGCCCTAAGTCTTTAAAACGTATATCCTTCTGTAACAACCTGTGTGTACCTACTATCAAGTCTATTTTGCCATCATTCAGCTTCTCAATAATTTCTTTCTGTTCGGCAGGACTCCTGAATCGTGATAGAACATCTACCACTATCGGGTATCCTTTGAACCGCTTACAAAAGGTCTCATAATGTTGTTGGGCCAAAACGGTAGTTGGTACCAGAACCGCTGCCTGTTTGCCATCCATTACAACCCTGAAGGCGGCTCTTATTGCGACTTCAGTTTTACCATAGCCAACGTCACCACAAACTAGCCTGTCCATTGGACGGTCTGAATCAAGCGATTCCATCACTTCCTGTATTGCTTTGGCTTGATCCGGAGTTTCCTCAAATTCAAACGACGCTTCAAAAGCTGCAAAATCATCGTCAATTGGACCATAGGGGGTTCTGGTAGCTGTCTGACGTTTTGCATAAGTTTCCAGTAGGTCTTTGGCCATCTCCTTGATCGACTTTTTGATACGCGCCTTGGTTTTTTCCCAGCCTTTTCCCCCAAGTCGATCAATCCTAGGCCCCAAATCGGATCCTGACACATATTTCTGGATACTTTGAAGCCTCTCCACTGGATGATACAGCAAATCACCGCCAGCATACTCGATAACCATTACCTCACTAATGATTCCGTCAAATTCCTTCTTCAACAATCCGCGAAAGATGCCTATTCCGTAATCCTCATGAACAACCGACTCTCCTTCTGACAAGTCGTCCAGAGATGATATAAAAAGGCCCCGGGCTCTTTTCTTTGACGAAGCCCTAACTCGCGCTCCGAATATCTCCTCTTCGGTTACAAAAACCAAACCTGCCTGTTCAGCCCTAAACCCTGATGTTAGTTCTCCAACGTAAAGTGAAATTGCCGGAGCTATTTCCGAAACATGACTGTCAACCGAGAATTCCCGGTTGCGAAAGTCCAGTCCAATGGAATATGGTTCGAGAAGTTTGAGTAATCGTGTAGCCTGCCCCTGGGTATGACTGATCAGATTCACTTCACATCCCGAGTCTCTCCATGAAGTAAACTTTCTTACCAGGCTCGCCATCGCGGTATCAAACCCCTGCGATTTGACCAGGGTTGACCTTATGTCCGAGTTCAAAACGCAATCCAGCCTCAAACCCGGTTTTTGATCTCCAGTGAACTCCAAATCCCCAAAAACAATGTTTCGGAACCTGTTCATTTCTTCCAGGAGCTTCTCAGGAGATAAATAGAGGTCGTTTGGCTGTGGAACCGGAACACCTGACTCAAGGGCATTCTTATACCCCTGCTCAATCTCATCCCACAATTCTTCCAGTGCTCGTTTGGTCGTTTCCGCATCGGGAAGTATCAATATGGAATTTTGAGGGAAATAGGATGCTATTGAATCCAGCGACTCAAAAAAATAAGAAAGGTAGTTCTCGGCGCCCGGAAATCGCATTCTCATCCTGAGGTCCTCAACCAAACCTTGTCTGATCCGCTTTTCAACACCATGAATCTCACAGGCTTCAATAAAACGTTCGATGCCTTTCTCTATCGAGGATTCATGGATTATAAATGTGTGAACCGGACTAATCGTGATCTCTTGAACAGAATCCTTTGACCTTTGACTCACGGAATCAAAAAATCTTATCGATTCGACCCGATCGCCTGACTGTTCAATACGAACAGGATTGAGATATAGTGGAGAAAAAAGGTCAACTATGTAACCACGTACCGAAAAATCTCCAACGTCCTCAACAAGTGGCGCTCTCCTAAAACCGGCGTCCGTCAGGGCCTCAAGAATGTATTCACGCTCCAGCTCCTGACCAACATACAAATTCAACAGAGTAGAGGAAAAAGATTTTCGGGGTATAACCTTCCTTAGTAATGAATCAAGAGAAATAGTAAGTACTTGAGGTCTTGCGCCTTCCGAAAGATTGTAGATCGCTGCGGCCCTATTTATCCAGACATCCGACTCGAAGGCCGCAAATGAATAAGGCTGAGTCAATGTTGCGGGATAATGACAAATTTTGTTGTTAATGGTCAGATCTGGAGTTTCATCCAACCCGAGGAAAAATCCGGTATCACGCGCGCTAAGAGCCGCTGTATCTGAATCGGGTTCAACCTTTATTATAGTTGGCGAGCCCCTTTTAACACACGAAGCTATAACATAAGAACCGGCGGACCCTTTCAGGCCATATACCGATCCCTTCTGTTTACCTGTTGATATAAATTGAATTATCTCTTGAAGGACTGGTTCTCGCATATTTGTACGTCAAATCCTCATGACCGGAAATCCATGCAGTAAATATTTTAGTATATCCGCAATTTCATACTTTTCCAGCTAAAAAGTTCTTAAATGCGGTCTGAGTCGGTCAAAACTCACAGGGCCCGTTTCAACTGACTGAATGCCTTATTTTTAACATCATTTCTTGTTAAGATTGACTTAATCGGGTATATGGGATATCCATATAGGTTGTTTCATTATACTGGTTACGCACTGATTTATTGGATCTTGCGAGGTGAAGTGGTGGCTGAAAAAAAGCTCAGCAGAAAAGAGCTATTGAACGAACCAGATGAATTCATAAGCACAACCGGTCAGGTTATCAATTTTGCAAAAGACAATCCCCGCGTGTTGATTGGAATTCTTGTGGGATTCGTATTGGCTCTTGTGATAGGACTGGGGTACTATGCTTATCAGTCCAAGAAAGAGACTCGAAGCCACGAATTGTTCCAACTGGCATTGAGAAACTATGAAAAAGAAATTGCAAGCGTCAACCAGCCCGGCAAACAGGAACTTGACAGATTATTTGCTGAATTTGAATTGATATCAAGAGACTACAGTGGTTTCATAAATGGTGACCTGGCGCTATTATACTGCGGCCATATCTTGTATAAGGCCGGGGATTATGACGGCGCCATGGACAGATATACCAAGACTCAATCGACGAGCCTTGCAAAGCTGGGTTTTGGGCCACTTATCCAATACAATATTGCTCAGACTCTGTTCGCAACCAAAAATTATGACAAGGCCATTACGCTCTTCGAACAGTTCTCTAGGGACACCACGTCTCCATATCGCAGGGAAGCCCATGTAAACATAGCCAGAATATATGAATCCATGGGAAAGACAAAAGAGGCTGTTCAGGCATACAAACAGTACCTGAAGATTTTCCCCGAGGCGCCTGACGCAGATTTCGTCAAAGCGCGCATAGCCCAATTGTCTGCTGCGGTTTGATATGGATTGCTAACTGTTGGACGGATGTCTCTGAATTATGACTTCCATGTCTGAAACCCAAACACGGAAATTACTCCTGGCGTGTTCAAGGTCGTAATAGCCTCCAGACTCCTCGGCTTCGGGGCAAAACGCCTCTAGCTGCAACAATTGATCAAGGATGGAGCGAACTTCTGCAAAAGCCAGGTCATCTTCGAAAGTAATCGTAAAAATGTTGTTTGCATGAAGGAAGGGCATTGATTCCATTTGGTTAACTCATAGCTGTAAGCGTTTTTATACCGACGTGTCATAATCTTAACCCTTAATCCAATTTTGAAAAAGATTAATTTATGGCATCACCCGTTTGAACGTTAATGGACATTACTGTAGTAAATGAGTTGAAGTCATGAAAAAAAATACAGCAATAAAGATTGCCACGACACTAAGTTTTTTGATTGTCCTGAACAGCTGCGCGTCTATAATGGATGCGAACTTTAAGACTAAAGAAGGTAAGGAGAGCCCTTTCAAGGCGCCATCCAATTCATACGAAATTCCTAAAGACCCAACCTTCAGAGAATAGCCACCTCGACAGAACTAAAAAAGGATGAGACACATGTTCATCATCATCCTTTTCCAAAAAACTAAAATCAGGCCGCTGCCAACTCGGAGTGCAGATAATTGCCTTTCAGCTTCTGCAACGCAGCCCTTTCAATTTGCCGGGCACGCTCACGGGTAACTCCAAATCGCTCTCCAAGTTCTTTCAATGTTTCTGGCTCCTCGGACAAAATTCTCTTCTGAATAATGTATTTTTCGCGAGGGTTCAAAGTATCCAGAGCCTTTGACGCCCATTCCTGAAGATTCATCTGATCCTGAATCTCGGTGAGAGCCATTTCCTGATTCATTCCCTCATCACGAAGCGTATCGGCAAAGGAATCCCTGGAATTTTCTCCCAGTGTATCATCCAGAGACAAATCCCTGGATTTCAACCTCGACCACATCTCAAATACATCATCTTCCGTCACATTTATCTTGTCAGCCAACTTGGTCACATTGTCCATGTGCAGGTCAAGATCGACGGCATCAGGCAAATCCCCTATTCTGTAAAATAATTTACGCTGCGCCTGGGTGGTGCCGATTTTAACCATAGACCACGATTTTATTATGTGATTCTGTATATATGCTTTTATCCACCATACAGCATAAGATATCAGACGGTATCCTTTATCCGGATCAAAACGTTCTACCGCCTTGATCAGTCCAATGTTACCCTCCTGAATCAAATCCATCAATTTAACACCGTAGTTCTTGTATCCCAAAGCAACCTTTATTACGAAACGCAGATTTGATGTTACAAGTTTGTTAAGTGAATTCAGATCTCCGGTTTCCTTGTATCTTAAAGCCAACTCATTCTCTTTTTCGCGTGAAAGTATCGGGTACTGGTCTATTTCACCTAGATAAACCTTAAAGCCCTCTGACTCTGACCATAAATCCATATTAACCTCCCGACAAATTCTATCGGCAATATTTAAGATGCCAAACCTTGAAAAAGGTTTCATGGCTTATAAAAAAATAAAAAGCCAGCCATTTATGGCGGGCTCTCATTATTTGGCGCCGCATTGTAAGTCCCCGCAGCGCCACATCACCCGGAAATCCGGGTCAATATCGTTGAAGCTTTTAATTATTAGCAGTCACAGGTCGAACTCTCAGTTTGCTCCTCTTCCTCTATCTCTTCCTCATCCGAGCCCTCTTCAAATTCCTTCAGGCCTTTGGCCAACTCTTCGAGGCGTTTGTCTACAAGGTAATTTATTGTTCCTTCCGGATAATTCCCTTCATCATTCTTTTTCCCGGCTGAAACACCAGTAACAATTTCAATACCTTCATCCACCGTCTCTATAGCCCAAACGCTAAACCGGCCTTCTTTAGCGGCTTCTATTACTTCTCTGGCCAAAGCCAGATCCCCAATGTTGGACCGTGGGATCACGACTCCCTGCGAACCGGTCAAACCTTTGGCCTTGCATACCTTGAAAAAGCCTTCAATCTTTTGGTTAACACCACCAATTGCCTGGACTTCTCCATGCTGATTGACGCTACCGGTTACCGCTATCCCCTGCTCTATGGGAACACCTGACAACGAGCTCATCAACCCATAAAGCTCTGTGGATGAAGCAGAATCTCCATCAACACCTGAATAAGATTGTTCAAAAGTTATACTGGCTGTTAGATTTAGTGGTTTTGTCTGTGCAAACCTGTCACGCAGAAAACCCGACAGGATCAACACACCCTTGTCATAACTGGAACCGGATAATTCCGCCTCCTTCTCTATGCTGATGATCCCCGACTTACCCATACTGGTCTTGACCGTAATGCGCGAAGGACGTCCGAATGAAAATTCTGGCAGTGAATAAACGCTCAACCCATTGATCTGCCCGATTTTTTCGCCCTCAGTGTCAATCATTATTATTCCATCTTCTATAAACTCCTGAACCTTGTCCTCATACATGCTGACACGCTCTATCCGGTCCCTGTTTGCCTGTTCGACGTTGACAGCGGTAATAATTTCAGATCCAGACTGGCGAGCGGTGTGATCCGATTCACGGATAAGATCAGCGATCCGCTCGAATTGAGCCGTGATTTTTTTCTTTCTTCCGCCCCATCTTATTGCAAGCCTGGCAACAGCCTCCACTGCTGAAGAATCAGCCGGTAACAGGCCTTCTTCCTGAATTATACGTGCCAGAAAACCAACCAGTTTCTGCACATTCGTGTCGGTATTGGACATGGTTGAATCAAAA
>CAITZA010000402.1 GCA_903896745.1 uncultured Desulfomonile sp.
AGTCGCATCGATAAGGATTCTGGCGCCTTGAACCCAAACCGGGGCGCCCGAATGGATGTCTAGAGCTGCCGCAATATCCGGGTTCAAGTCAACTTGGAGCGCATGAAACTGCAGGTCTTGAGAGCCGTCAGGATCGGGGCGTTCCGGAGCATGAACATAGAGCGGAAGAGACACGTTTGGGGGTAGCTGTTTCTCCCCAAGGTCTTCTATGGATTTTTTCAGGGAATTGAACGAGTTCTCATGATCAGCGGATGACCTTATGACCTGAGCGGCGCCTGAGTCCCCCCGATAGGGCCACGTAACCATACATGACTTGCCCGATACATATCGCATCAAATCCGTATTGATTTTGTCGGTCGTGGGACTCTGGGACAGCGCCCAGTTGGCAAATGCCTCCTGATGATGCTTCATCTCATTTTTGTCCCACGGAAAATCTTTTTCAAATCCTACCCGTTTGGCCAATCCGGTCCAGAAATCAAGGCCCGAAACCAGGAACGGCCCAGGCCCCACTATTTTGTTGGACCAATAAATGTCCCTATCATTGGTAAAGATCAGATTGTCCCTTTCAGGCCACAGGGTCGAGGGAAAACTCAGGTGAGCTAATTTATGAATGTTATTTTGAGTTGACCCAAAATAAGCAACTAATTCGAGATTGTCGAGCGCCTGTTCGGAGCCCATAAAATATTGATTCAGGCAGGATCCGGACAGTATTGCGGCTTTTATGGGCGAATTGGGTTCCAGGATCAATTTGCCGGCGGCGCCATTTCTGTCAAAGGAATGCGGGCGAATGTCAGATGGAAATCCATGAACATCATTCTGGAGAATGTTACGGGTCAGATCGACGGGCCTGCCGGAATCCAGAGGGTACCACCCCCCATTCATGGTTCCTGCCCACCCCATGGTTTCAGCCATGAGTTCCCAAATCCAGTAATATGGATAACCAGCCAACCTTTTGGACGTGACCACGGTTACTGGCTCGTTGCGTGCCACTAACAAGGCTAGTTCCCTGATTTTTGCCTCAGTTGTTCTTTCAGGAGACTTCGTTTCGAACTGTTCAAGAAACCCGATCCGATCCCTGGCAGAGTCCGCATCCGGGACATTAGAACCCGCATGCTCCTGGAGGATCATTTTGAGCAGAGTTATTCCTGCGGAATTTTCTGATTCGGGGGCTGTCACGAAATAATAATCCGCCTTCGACATACTTGCGGTAAACCTGTTGTCTATTACGGCAATTCTGGCGCCCGATTTTTGAGCATCTAAAATCCATGAAAAGGCCACAGGATGAGTAGCGGCAAGATCCGAACCAACCAGGAGTATGCAGGCGCTATTTTTGCATGAGGAGCCTGGTAGATTTGGATAGATGGATTGAGATATACGTTGAGGCTCATCGGACGAATTGAAAATATATGGGGTCTTCCAAAGGTTGGCAAAATGCAAGGCCGGGTAATAATAATCTGATCCCGATTCTTCATCACATCCTATCAGGAGCGATTCAGGACCATAAGTGTCCCGAATTCTTTTCAGCCTTTCTGCGAGAATGTCCAGACCGGTATTCCAGTCATCAAATTCTTCCGAAGGATATTTTCGCGATCTCCTGTAGGTGGTTTTTTGCAATCTTGCGCTTGAATCTAGGCGACAGACTATTGTCAATCCACGCGCGCATAGCCTGCCCCTACTAACGTAGTGATCTTCATCTCCCTGGATATCGACTATTTTACCGTGATCCAGATATGCAACAAGCCCGCACCCAACACCACATTCCGGGCAAATGGCACGGATCTCTTCATCGTATTTTTTACGACTTCCGGGATTTCTTTTTAGAGAAACATGGTCGATCATGTTAATGCTGAGCCTTCCATGATTCGAGATGGCGTTAATCCTGTCAATCAGAAGCAGTTTTCGTGCCACATGTACACACGTCCGCCAGTCCCTTTTTTTGCCAGAATTTCGGGAATAATAAGCCAGCAGGACCATGGCGCTATTCATGCGAAATCGATGAAGTGGGGATTTAAACCCCACTACGCCAAGGCAATCTAACAATCAACTAGTTGGAATAACGCAGCAATATACAGAATGTGGCCAATTGGGGCAAAGCAGGACTGAACTCAATTTGAAATGCATGATTGGTGTCGCATGGCCTGGAAAAGACAGGGTCGCGCATATATCGGGGTCTTCAACAAGACATTCAAGTTGTAAGAAAGCTGATTCTCAGTTTATTGTTTGAAGGGGGTCAATTCACGTTAGAATATGTGGAGAGTTTGCAGGACAGGAAAAGGATTCGGTCTACATAGCCTTCCTGCATCTGCCTTTCTTACACACCTTTTGAATTACGTGTAATAGTTGGTTATATGGCAAGGGTTTGGTCACAACCATTTCAACTCCTTTGCTGGCAAGATATTGCTGATCCAGATTCTGGTCCCAACCGGTATATATTATGAAAGGAGGTTTTGGAATTCCTGAAGACTCTGAATATGATTTGATCCGCTCAGCTACTTCCCAGCCATCCATATCATCCATCCCAAGATCACACATTATAACATCGATATTGCCTCCCCGGAACGCTTCAAAACCCTCTCGACCGGAAACAGCGGTAACCACGTCAATCTCAGATTGTTGAAAAAGCATACGCATTGCAGTCAGAAGATTGATTTCATCATCGATAACAAGAAGCCTTATTTTGGGGGCACGACTGGTAGAAAGTCGCTTGGTCTGTTCATTCTTTCGTATACTTGCCGCTCGAGGAAGAACTATCCTGAAGGTGGTTCCTTTGCCCACATCGCTTTCTGCAATTATTTCGCCCTTGTGTTTCATAATTAGCCCGTAGCTCGACGAAAGGCCAAGCCCACTGCTTTTCCAGCCCTTGGTGGTAAAGAAAGGGTCAAAGATTTTTTGTGAAATGTCTCTGGGGATACCATGACCGGTATCAGATACGGTCAAGTGGACATGGGACTTGTCTCTCCATGTTCGTATGTCGAGAGACCCACCGTCCGGCATGGCCTCTATTGCATTCTTGATGAGATTTACCACGACTTCGTAGATTTCTGTTGGGCGGCCTTGAACAAAGCATCTTGGGGAATTCTCAAGATTCAGTTTGAATTTTTTCAATATCGGAAGCGCCTTCCAAAGAGGCTTAGTGAATTCAACCGCTTCAGATACAATTTCAGAAAGGTCAAATTTTCTCGATTCTATTGATTCTCCCGCGCGATGATCCGTAAAGTCTCTGATTCTACGAACAATGTCGGCGCCACGTTCCGCAGAATTCAGTATTGCATTAACAGACTTCTGACAGTTACCTACTCGACCCGAATCCAATTCCATTAAGGCTGTTTGGGCTGACATCATGATCATTTGCAAGAGGTTATTAAAGTTGTGAGCCACACCGCTGGCCATTTCGCCAATTGCTGTAAGTCGCTCGGTCCTTATCAGAGTTTCCTGAAGTCTCTTTCTTACGCTTATATCACGAGCGACGCTAAGAATGGCAGGGATTTCCTTAAACAATATAGGACGGGAATGCAGTTCAAAAGTTACCAGGTCGCCTCTTCTGTCCGTCAATTCCAGTTCAAACTGTACATTTTCACCCTCCCTGATTCTCCGACTGTTGTCATTCAATATTTGCAACTGATCATGATTGACGAGTTCCTTGAGTCGGAGTGAAAGAAGTTGCTCGCGGGATTTTTCCAGTAAACAGCATGCTCCTTCGTTAACTTCGAGGAAATTTCCATCAAAGTCATTGATGAAAACTGGATCTCCAACGTTTTCAAAGAGTTCTTTATATCTGGAAATTGACTCAAATTTCTTGCGTTCGGTTACGTCTCTTACCAAAATAGCAAGACAGTTCTTACCTTCATATTCAACAAGAGTTCCTGTAACTTCCGCATCAATGACGTTTCCATTTTTGGACCTGTATTTTCGCTGCAAGATCTTGACGATGCCTTCATCTAGAGCCTTCTGGACATTTTCCTCGATATCTCGGGGATCGCCGACGACCAGGTCATATAAACGCATCGACAGCAAGTCTTCCCTGGTATAACCGAGCCAGTCGAGAACAAACGGGTTGAAATCAAGGATTCGCAGCGTTCTTGCGTCCACGATATAAATGGCCTCAGGAGCGTTTTCAAAAACTGCCCTGAAATTGCTTTCTTTTTTGGTAACAAGTTGGAGCGCTCTCTCAAACTCTGCGTTTGCTTCCTTGAGGAGGTTGGTTAGTATGTCCGATTTTCTTTCCGCAACCTCTAGCAACTCTTCCAGTTCGTAAAGCCTGTCCTGGATGTTTGTTGTTTTCATTGCGCCTCATTCCCAAGGACAGTTACGGTCGCGGTTTCGTTGTGGAAAAGACTTGGGGCGCCATATCTTGGTCTGCAGTATTCTCCATAAGAGTAAAACCCGATCATTGGCGTATCCAAACCTAACACCGATTTGACAAGATTGATTTCCTCCGGCGTCCTTCTGCCGAGGACTATTTTCCTGGCGGCGCAGGAATAAATGAAGACAACCCTGGGAATAGCAGCGCCGAGTTCGGCAAGCGCATTCGAGGCGGCCAGTCGGGCTGCGTCCAGGATGGCGCCATATTCTCCGCAGGTAAGGCGCACCATAGACCCTTCCGGAATCTCACCCGCAAAAACTATGGACCCCTGATCACGATTTACAGACATCGTGGCTCTCAGAATGATCTGACTCTCTTCACCGCAGTCACCGGAAGTATTCAGGAAACCGAAAGGATATTCAACTCCCACTGAGGGCAGATCAGCGGCGTGACGCCCCAGAAAGCGTTCATAAACTTCGAGAGCTGGTTGGCCGTTGAGTTCATAAACAATGTTTCCGGAAGCCCGGGTGACTTTCTTGGCTGTGCCGATGGCTGACCATCCGCTTTGGACGCCTGCTCCCAGTCTGAATTCGCCCAACAAACCAATCCCTACTATCGAGTCCGACATTAAGCTGGATCCAATAAACTGCCAGGTTTTACTAAATTTTCCACTATCGCCAGCGGCTCCACCGGAGATTGGAATCCCGTCACCCAGTACGGATCGTAAGCCCCTGAGGATTGCGCATCCATTTTCAGTGATACCATCAGTGAATATTTGCAGATGTCTAACATCGGATCCTATTTGACGTGCCAGCTCCCTGCCCGCCAACTCGGAATTATTCGCCAGTCCTTTTGCGAACGCCAATCGGACCCGAACATCCTCCGACATGATCCCGCCGAGAACCACGGAGCCTAACCCAAAACCATCGGAAGATATCTCTCCGTCGGTAGTACAACCAATCAGAGCGCTAGATCCCATGACATCGGCAACCCCATTAATCAATTCATGCATGCCATCTCTAGCGGAACAAAAAATCCAGCACGCAACCGGCTGCCCTCCGAGTTTACTTATCAAGGATTCCGAGAGTTCAATCCCAAGTTTTCTACAAAACGTCCTGTTTGCGTTCACTGTCGCAGCTTTAAGCATCACCGACCCCAAATAGTGTGATTTTTCCCAAGGGTGAATGAACCGCCAACAAGATTCCGAACCGATTAACGAACAGGTTTGGGAACTTCCCGGAATTAGTCACAGGGGACCATGGTCATTTTTTGGAACTGTCCCCGGCAATCAGGAAAACCTGATAAATCAAATTTCGTTTTCAAGGATTTTAGCAGCCTGTACCCTTGCAAGATCCATCACATTCTTTAGTGGAACCTGATTTTGCAACGCGAGCCGCCTGCAGTCCTCATATTCAACCGAGAAATTCGTGATCTGGCCACCGACTCTTGCTACCTTTACCCTGACAGGGCCGTAGGTGGTTTCAATATGCTGAAATGAGCGCGACGCCTTGATTCTGTTTTCGATTCTCCACCTCATGCCCAGGGTCGTAGTCTCTTTCATGATTACATTTGAAAACTCAACCAGTTTGTCGAGAGGACAAATTGCGGTAAACATTATTCCGGGACGGTTTTTTTTCATGATCACGGAGGTGAGAAAAACGTCTAGAGCCCCCATGTCGAGCATTTTCTGCATCAAATGATCATAAATCTGTGGGTTCATATCATCAATATTTGTCTCGATGACTGCAACCCTTTCGAACTCGTAGCCTTCAAAGGATTCCGTGAGATCGCCTATGATTACTCGCAGCAGGTTTGGCAAATCCGGATCGGCGGTTCCGGCCCCATACCCAATTTTTTCAAGGGTTATCGGAGGCATTGCGCCGAATTCGTCGGCCAATGTTGTTAGAATGGCTGCCCCAGTAGGTGTCAGCAGCTCACCTTTGACACCCGTTGAATAGCACGGCCTGTCCTTTACCAACTCCGCAGTCGCTGGAGCCGGGACCGGTAGAGTCCCGTGGGCGCACTGGATAGTTCCCGACCCGAGATGGAGTGGCGAGCAGAATACCTTTTCCACGCCAAGCGCCTGTAAACCAACCACCGCTGCGGTTACATCAATGATTGCATCCATTGCGCCGACTTCGTGAAAATGTATTTTTTCGATCGAGGTGTGGTGAACTTTGGCCTCGGCCTGGGCCAGCCTTGAAAATATCCTGGAAATCTGACCCCGGGCTTTGGCATTCAGATCACTATTTTCAATTATTTCGAGAATATCATGTAGATGCCTGTGGTGATCGTGGTGGTGTTTTTCATCTATGTCAATAATAGCCTTGCTTCCCGAGATACCTCTCTTGATAGTCTTTCTCACCCCAATTTCATAATGGGAGAGGCGCAGTTTACATAGCTCACCCTTGAGGACTTCAAGCTTTAATCCAGCATCAAGCAGCGCCCCCATGATCATGTCACCGCTAGCGCCTGAAAAACAATCAAAATAGGCAACCTTCATAGTTTTTCCCCTTGAGAAATAAGAAGCTGTGGTTAAACTCCGGCCAGATGGAGTTCGTATTGACCTGCATCGCGCTTATGCGCAGATTCGGTTTGATCGCGGCCCGCAATGAGCCTGTTGATTAAACCGGCCTGGTAACCTGCCCCAAAGCCATTGTCAATATTGACAACGGAGACTCCGGAAGCGCAACTGTTGAGCATACACAAGAGCGCAGCTATACCGCCAAAACTTGCTCCGTATCCTACACTTGTAGGCACGGCGATTACAGGGCTGGAAACAAGACCGCCTACCACGCTTGCAAGAGCGCCTTCCATTCCGGCGACTACCACTACCACATTGGCCTCAAACAGGTCGTTACAGCAGTTCAGCAGTCTGTGTATTCCTGCAACTCCAACATCATAGATCCGGTTCACTTTGTTTCCGAGGGTTTCCGCAGTGATGGCCGCCTCCTCGGCAACCGGTATATCCGAAGTGCCGGCAGTAACAACCGCGACGTTGCCAATTTTATGAACCTCGGACGGATTGATCACCACCATTCTTGCCATTTCGTGATACTCGCAGGATGTTACAACTTCCCTGATTCCGTCGAAAACTTCCTGGGTAGCCCTTGAGGCAAGTATATTTGAGTAATTTTGGGCCAGTCGCAAGGCTATTCCCTGAATTTGCCGCACTGTTTTTCCCTGGCAATATATGACCTCAGGAACCCCCTGCCGGATACAACGATGGTGGTCTACCTTGGCGTAACCTATGTCATCAAATGGTAACTTACGAAGGAGTTTCATCGCATGATCCAAGTTCAGACTGCCATTTTGGACTTTTTCCAATAAACCTCTCAAGTGACTTCCGTCCATGACTTGCTTCCTTGACCCTTTGACATCCCAAGACTGTGTTCATGGGGTTAGTTTGAAAATATGTAATTTATGTGAACAATTCTTCCACAATGGAGGTAAACTATAATGGACTTACGCGTTGTCAGGGACTGACTTCGCCCCACCATGATCCTTTTTACTCCCACCCGATGGTGGCTTAACTCGTCTGAAGTTCAATTTGTAAGGTCTGAAAAACCTTAGTCTCAGGCAGCCAGTTAAAACCCCTAGTTGATAGCAACACTGCTCCGCCAGGAAATAGAAAAGGAATTCAGGAAAACTGATGCGTGGCTTTTTCCGAATGCACTCTACAATCGAGGTAAAAAGAACCATTGCCGCCACCGCAAACATTATCTGTGGAAAAACAATCGCTAACAGAAGCAGTAAAATCAGGTGATACCTGATCACATGATGCGAAAGATGGAACAGTAGGTTAAAATGTGTCGTTGCGGCGCTCCTGAAAATTGTAGCAAAGGGTAATGCAATGCCGGCCTGTTTTGTGTATTTAACAGTTTTCATGACAGCATCAGCAACAAGAATGGCCAGAAACAGCGGAATGGAAAGGAGTTGTTTTCCGACTATTCCGGTAAAAGCAGACAACATCAAAGCAAGAGATGACGGGGTAACCGGAAAATGTTTCTCTATCTGTCTATGCCTGCTGTAAAGCATTGGTTCGGAGAGACCGTATTCAAAGCGTCGTTTGAAAGTTTCAGTGAATACGTTTCTATGTTTGTGCTCAACAGTTCCCATGGGAACATAAACTAACCGAAAACCTCTCTCCTTGAGCCTCCAGCATAGATCAACGTCCTCTCCTACCCGCATTGCCTCATCAAAACCACCAACCGATGAATAAGCTTTTTTTCTGAGCAGCATGTTGCATGTTGGGACGTAGAAATCCGATTCTGGCCCATGTCCAAACAAGAGTTTTTTTCCCATGTTGAGGGGGGAATTTGACTCTTCGTATCGATCCAGACGTGTCTTCCTGTAATAAGAACCTACGTAACCTCCGACGAGGACGTTTCTCTCATCTTCAAAATAAGGAATCAGTTCAGACAGCCATCGCGGACTAACGATGCAATCGCTATCGGTAAAGGCTATGATGTCCCCCCTGGCATGGCTTGCTCCCAGATTTCGGGCAGCCGATTGCCCCATATTGAAACGGTTTTCCAATAACTTCACACCATATTTTTTTATTACTTCTACCGTAGAATCAGATGAGTTGTCATCAATAACCACAATTTCATAACTGTCGGATGGATATTCCAGGGCAAACAAAGAGTCCAGACACGAGCGAATGTCTTGAGCCCTGTTGTAAACAGGAACCACGATTGTAACCAGGGGTTTCTCAAAATTATCAGGGGGGGTCCACCTCAGCACTCCAGCCTCCATAAATCTGTCCAACAGATTTGCCGAGGCTGCCTTGACTTCTTTATTCAGGATCTGAGCCATGGATTCAGGAAAATATCCAGTCTGGCACTTTTTTAGAAGATAGAGAGCGGTAAGATTGACTCGATACATCCTAAACGGATTTTCTCGAACGATAATTCCAGCGCCATTGACGGCAATGAGCCTGATCCCTGCGTTCAGATGGTAGCAACCCCTTGGAGAAGTCATAGAGATGTCCTAAACATTGGAGCGCGCGGACTTGATTGAAACACAGTTTACCAGACATCCCGGATCGGGAATACCGAGCTTTTTCTGGGTATGATAGGCAATTGCCGGACATCCGCCATGACACATTTCAAAGCGGTCGCAACTCTCGCATGACTTTATTTCAAGCTCTCTGAAAGATTCGAAGATCGGTGAGCCCTTCCATATGGGAGCAAAAGATTGCTCAGGCAATTTTCCTGCCAGAAAGTCCTTTTCCTGAAGGAATGCGCAAGGATATATCTCACCGGTGGGCGATACACAGCATGTCATCTTGCAGGCGCCGCACATGTTCAGACCTAGCGACTTCCTATCTTCCTGAGTCACAGAGAAGAATGAATCGCCAGTTGAAACATTCCTGTGTGAACTCAACCAGTGGGAAAATTCGACCATCTGTTTACCTGAAACATTTAGTTGCCCCCAAGACTTCTTTCCTCGCCCCGATGGCCTGAATCGGGATACTCGAAATTTTGCTCCCATTGAGGCTGCCAGAGTCGCGAGGTCATCCAGACCCGAAAAGCTCAGTTTTGTAAGAACGGTATTAATGCTGACCTCAATACCCCTTTTGCTCAAACATTCGAGGGCATGAACAGCTCGACTGAAGCTGCCCTTACCCCTGATACTGTCGTTGGACTCAGGAGTGGCGCCATCCAGACTTACCTGTATATATACCAACTCATCGGCCAGACGTTTAGCAATTTCATCATTTATGAGGGTTCCGTTGGTGCTAATACACGTGACCATTCCCTTGCTGTTTGCGTATTCTACCAATTGCAGGAAATCCGGTCGCGAGAATGGTTCACCTCCCCCAATGCTGAACTGAAAAACATGATTCCTGGCCATTTCATCAATAACTTTTTTGCAGTCGTCAGTGTCAAGTTCGTTGCTATTTTTGGGGCCCGAATCCGAAAGACAATGAATACAGGAGAGATTACATGAGTATGTGACCTCCCAAGTAACATTAACAGGGGCCGCAAGCCCCATTTCAACATAGCGATTGCTCATTTATCAGCCCCTTTGATTCAAGCATCTGGAAAATCCTGTTTAATTGCGACCCAATCAGTTCCATAGACCAGCCATGTTTCTCGTGCAACTTTTCTACGAGATCTGAGGAATTTTCTGTTCCGTCAAAAAACTCTGGTGGTATCCAGTCCCGTGACGGAACAAAGTAGAGCCGTGGACCACGGTAGTCATAGAACAGGAGCCCAAATTTTTCTGAACGCACACTAACACCTCTAGCCAAGACGTAACAATTGGCAACCATCCCGGATTACCCCATTTTCGGATAGGTTCCTGAATCTGTGTTCAGGAACCATGGTGGATCAAGACCCTAGTAAATACCGCAAATACCATCAACCGCCATTTCTTCGACGGTTATTTCTTCCAGAATTTCCGGAACATCCGCAACACACATTGCGCTCAAATCCTGATCAAGATCATGTCTAAGCATTTGTTTATCCATTTCAAGTTCTCCCTTCTGATAATAAGACTTTGTAAATCCCGATATTTTGCCCAGCGCCATCCTGACATGAATATTTTTGCGGACGACCCTGAGCATACAGAATGAAAATACATGGCAATAAGATTACGGCGCCTTACAGGTCCAACCCGCATCAACGAGTATACTCTGACCGGTGATACATCTGGTATCCTCGGTTGCCAACCAAACCACGGTGCGGCCGATATCTTCAGGCGTTATCTCACGATCCTGGAACAGATGCCCCGCCAGAAACTGCTCTTTGGCTTCCGCGTCTTCCAAACCAAAAAAGGCAGCAATTCCCTGCATCATCGGAGTCCAGACAGTCCCTGGACACACCACATTTACGTTTACGTTGTGGTCAGCCACTTCCATGGCAAGCGATTTGGTAAAACCAATGATACCGTGTTTAGCGGCACAATAATGGGCTCCGAGCCCAAAGCCTCGTGTGCCTCCGACTGACGATATGTTTATTATCTTTCCACTGTGCTGTTTAATCATGTGCGGGACCACATACTTGCAACAAATGAAGGTTCCTTTAAGGTGTGTGTCCAACACCTCGTCCCATTCCTGTTCGCTCATGTCAGCCACTGCCATCATGGAGGAATTCCCTGCATTGTTGACAAGAATGTCGATTTTTCCGAAAGCCTCAAGCGTTTGTTTTACCATCGCCTCAACGTCTGAAGACTTGCGCACATCGCACTTGACTCCGATTGCCTTTCGTCCTGCCGATTTGATTGCCTCAACCGCATCCTCCATAGTCTGTGGTGTTGACATGGAATATGGAATTGTGGGCATGTCTTCGCAGATATCAGCAATCACAATGTCGGCTCCTTCAGCGGCAAGTAGCTTTGCGGAAGCCAATCCGTTACCTCTGGCGCCACCGGTAACCACAGCCACTTTGGACTCGAGTTTCACCTAGACACTCCTTTCGGTTCCTGCAAAAAAGTTTTAATTAAATAATAACAATACGATTTCTTCCTGTTATCCCTCAGTTCCCGGAAATGTTGCTGAAAATTTTGCTTGAGATCCCCCTTTCCCAAAAATGTTGCGACGTATTAATCATTTTTAACACCAGTACACCATTGTTTGTCTTGGTTGTAGATGCAAGCTTTGTGCCGGTGGCTTTTGGCTGATCAGAGAACAAAACACAGAGTCCCAATTCTTGTTCACATGTTGAACTGGCAACAGATAATCGTTTAATGTTGATCTGTTATATGTTTGGATTTACGACACTGGGTGATAGCTGTGGATATTGGGTGGATTTAACGTTATCAGGCTTGCCTGCCGATGTGGGAACAAATCTGGATGAATGGCAAGCTTTGATTCACCTAACATATCAAATAATAACCACAACTACCCCAATTGGACAAAGTGGGGTTTAAGTGGACAATAGACCCCAACTCACGGGAATGGCGTTTCAGGTGAAGAGTCCGTATTTGTGGATTTTCTTATAAAGCGTTTTCCTGTTGATACCTAGAATTTGAGCTGCGGAACTCTGGTTACCTCCTGTTTGCTGCAATATCCTGATAATGTGATCCCGCTCCAAATCCTCCAGGCTCTTGGGCGATGAAATCCTGTTTTTTTGATTAGCGAGAATGTGTTGAGGGAGATCATGAACCTGAATTTCATCAGTCTCTGAAAATAGTGAAGCCTTTGTAATGACAGAGCGCAGTTCACGAATGTTTCCTGGCCACGCGTATTCTGTTAGCGCGACAATGGCTTCTCTTGAAATTTTTGCATTTTTATTGGGCGCCGAATCACGTTTTGCGAAATGTGGGGCCAGCACTGGGATGTCTTCCTTTCGATCTCTTAACGGCGGCACCTGGATTGTTATCACGTCCATGCGATAGAAAAGGTCAGTTCTTAGCAGGCCCCTTTGAGCCGCTTCCTTCAGGTTAAGATTTGTGGCAAGAATAGTTCGCGTGTCAACTTCCCTTTCCCTTGTCTCCCCAACCCTCCTGAACTTTTTTGTTTCAAGAAATCGGAGGAATTTTTTTTGCATGTCCTGTTCCAAGTTTCCGATCTCATCAAAGAAAATTGTTCCAAGATGGCTTTTTTCTACTAGTCCGTTTTTTGTTTCAGAAGCTCCGGAGAATGCGCCCTTACCATGACCATAAAGCTCGCTTTCCGCAAGATTCTGAGTCAGAAGACCGCAGTCTACTACCACAAAAGGCTTGCTTTTTCTCGGACTCCACTCGTGGACCAGTCTTGCAACAACATCCTTTCCAACACCGGTTTCGCCCTGAATCAGGACAGTAGCGTCAGATGGCCCAACCTTCTCCACCATGCTGTAAACCTTGGCCATTTCAATGCTTGGGCAAACAACAAAACCAGAATCAAACAGGTTCGACCGTTTCTCCTGGTTAGCTCCTCCATCTTGACCAATGGCGCTTTCGCTCAAAATCTGGTTTATCAATGCCAGTATTTCAGCCAGCTTGAAAGGCTTGGTAATATAATCCCGCGCTCCGAGCTTCATTGATTCCACTGCTGTCCCAATATCACCATAACCGGTAATCATGATAATTTCGGAACGTGAGGACTTTTGTTTGAGGGTTCGGAGAACCTCGATGCCACTCATTTTAGGGAGCTTAATGTCCAGAAAAATGATATCGAAGACATGCCCCGTCGCGATGCTGAGTCCTTCCTCACCGGTTTTGGCTGATACGACTTTGAAACCCTCAGCAGTCAGCTCATTCTTTAATAGATGTCTGATATTGTTTTCATCATCAATGACAAGTATTTGGGCGTGTTTCATTTGCCGGCTCCTGAAA
>CAITZA010000403.1 GCA_903896745.1 uncultured Desulfomonile sp.
CGGACAGGCAGCCCAAGTGGCACGAGTATTGCTTAAAAATAGACTCAGGAAAGATCTCAACATCAACGACCCTATTCTCTTTCAAGATTATTACCGGCAACTTTACAGCGTAACCGATCTAGAGAAACAAGAACTCTCAAAGGCCATAAGACTTGGAGATTTCAGCGCTACATCCCATCATTACAAGTTGATACCCAACAGAACCATTAATGTATTGGTACCCTACGAGCTTGAAATATTCATGGAATTGCAGAGTGAAGCGCGTACAACAGGTCTCACTTCAAAGTGGATATCTAAGGCTAGGCCTTTTTCGGTAGGCTTGTTCAAACCGAATGCTAAAGATTCGGTTTCTATCTATCTTGACAAAATTTCTTTGGGTCGGAATTCATTTTCGGATGACTGGTTCATATACTTGGCACATGAGCATTATTGCAATGATGTAGGATTAATTCTTCCGGATTCAAACGACTGTCTCATAGCCTAAAAAGCTCTTGAGGGGAGGAGGACAATATTGTGGAACAGATTGATCACGTATTGAAGGTTTGGGGCGATCTTGCATGCTTTACCCGACCAGAACTTAAGGTGGAGCGTTTCAGCTATCCCGTTATTACACCGTCGGCAGCCCGAGGCATTTTTGACGCAATCTATTGTAAGCCAAACATCAATCCCGGAAGCGCAGAATTCCGATGGCAAGTGACCAAAATCGAAATCCTGAAATTGCCAAAATATATCGCTCTCCGAAGAAATGAGACAAAAGACAAAGCCAATGTCAAGTCAGCCTTGATAGACGGCAAGGAGAGTCCGGAGCCTATTTGGGCCGATGGAACACAAGACTTGTTGGGCACGGACGCAAAGGGTCGCACCCAAAGACAAACCATGGCGCTTAAAGACGTGCGATATCGTATTCACGCAACAATAGTTCCATGGAATGGATTTAGGGCTCAAATCAAAGCTATGAACGCTCAGTTCGTAAGGAGGGCTACGACCGGAAAGTGCATATTTCAGCCATACTTTGGCTGCAGAGAGTTCCCAGCCTTTTTTGAGCTAACTGACATATCCCGGGACTCTGAGATGCCTGTGGCCCTCGATCTGGACCTTGGATTTATGCTCTATGACGTTTTTGATTTATCAAGACCCGGATCACCCTACGACAGGCCGTATATAAGCCTTTTTCAGGCAACCGTCACAAAAGGTGTCCTAGATGTGCCGTCATTTGAATCTCCAACTGTACTCAAGCCCGTAAAGGTGGCATAGACATGCTGAATTTATTAGCGAAATATGCTCTTGAACATGAATTGGAAGCGGAACCGGGCTTCAAACCGAAGCAAGTTAGGTGGTTGATCGTAATCGACAACCAAGGTTCGTTTGTCGAGGCAGTCGAGCTAGGAGACGCAAGGCAATCCCGAAATACAGGAGCTACATTCAAGAAGTGCCCCGATCTGAGTCAACCGGAACTGATATCTGGAGGAGTTACTCGCTGTCAGTTTCTGGTTGAAACAGCTGA
>CAITZA010000404.1 GCA_903896745.1 uncultured Desulfomonile sp.
ACCAAGGGTCTTAGGACTCCCGACTACTTATGCAAGAGAAACCGTATGAGCCATAAATCAGGTAAACTTCATAAAAATGAAAACAGAGGATCAGAGTCATGGAAATTTCATAAAGACTGGAGAGTCTGGATTGCAGTAATCATTATGCTTATTGCGATGTTCACATATGTGTTGACCTTGGACGAGGCGGCTGTGCCGAAAAGCTGGCTCTCCTTTCACAATTCATCAGGCTATGGCTTAGTGGGAACTCTGGATAATGCCAACTCGCTCTCATTGCTTGAGATTTATGAATCCATCGGACTGAACTGTTCAAAAACTTGTTGAATCTGCAGACATGTTTCCATACCACGAGGAGTGAGATTACAGTCGTGAGTTCCGAAAACAGGGTTGACGAAAAGGCCAGTTCTATTTTCCTGATCTGTTTGTTTTATGCCGTTCACATGGTCGAGGAATTTTCTTTTGGATTTGTCGAATGGGCAAACCGTTATTTTGGAGAATTTGACTGGACACAGAATCTGATTGGAAATTTCATATTCTTTGTTTGTGTATTCTCCGCGTGCTATATGTACTATAGAAACCAGACGGCGTACCTTTGGGCCGGCATGTCTGCGGCTATGTGGATATTGGCCAATTCCTTCATTCACATTTCATCAACCATCCTAGGTGGTGAGTATTCTCCAGGGGTGGTGACAGCCACGCTTGTTTACATTCCCGGCGGAATATATTTCCTTGTCAGATGGCACAGAAAGCGATGGCTGACATGGAAAAATGTTGTTTTCTCATTTTTCACAGGCGGAATGGTTTTCATGCTCATCCCCACATTCGCAAGGTCGGTCCATTTCGACGCCCAGTTAGCAAAACTGTTTCATCTCGTCAGATGAGCGGCCCTGTATCATCAGTCTCCATAATTCTTTTATTCTAAGCTGGGCTCCATAACGGTGTTAAAAAACGCCAGGTTTCGACCTTACCCAACCTCCTCGGTGGATTTAGGCGCCAGTATATAATTGAATAACGCGATCAAAACATGTATACAATTAAAGGCTGACATGAAAATTATTGCGGGAAAATATCGTGGGCATGACATAACAACATCCAGTCGGCTCGGTTTAAGACCTACCGCTAACCTAGTAAGGGAAGCGGTTTTTAATGTCATAAGCATGTTTGTTATGGATAAGATTGTCATGGATTTGTTTGCGGGAACGGGCGCCTACGGTTTCGAGGCGTTAAGCAGAGGCGCCGGTAGCGTAGTTTTCGTTGATAATAACCCGAAGGTATGCTCCGGTCTTAAGCAGACTGGGCGTAAACTAGGGATTGAAAATGTAATGAGGGTGATCAGGGCGCAGGCGCTGACTGCGGTGAGAAACCTGCTGGCAGAAAAGGCGAAATTCTCGATCATATTTCTAGACCCACCCTATTACACTGATGACATGAATCAGGTAATGGGTTTTAGCGATTTTACGGAATTGTTGACTGATGACGGCCTACTGATATGTGAGAGGCATGTGCGTTCCTCCAGCATAGCTGGGCCCGCCGGCATGACAGATTTCTTTTCACGTAAGTACGGTGAAACTGTGATAAATATGTACCGGTTTGATTAAGTCAGTTATCAGGAAACATAGTGAGGCTATATAAGCATGGCTAAAAAGATTGCTATTTATCCGGGCACGTTTGATCCGTTCCATAATGGCCATCTTGAGATCATACACCGAGCGCTCGGGACTTTTGATTCGGTCATAGTCGCATTGGGGCTAAACCCCGAAAAGCAGACCCTGTTTACCATAGAAGAGCGCATGGACATGATCCGTAACAGCGTTAACGGCGACCCCCGTATTGATTGTGAGCATTTTGAGGGGTTGCTGGTTCGTTATGCCGAAAGGAAAAAAGCGCGTGCAATCATCAGGGGCTTAAGGGCTGTTTCAGATTTTGAGTATGAATTCCAATTGGCACTCATGAACAGGAAGCTTTCCCGTAAAATAGAGACATTCTTTCTTATGACAGCCCACAGGTATCTTTATGTCAGTTCGAGAATAATAAAGGCGACGGTCGTCGCCGGCGGGTCTCCCGAAGGTCTAGTGCCTGATTATGTGTTGAAGGTATTAAAAAAGAAATTTCCAGGAATTAAGAGCGTTTCCTAGTAAACGCCGTATAGGGGTATAAAAGCATGAAGAACATTCTGTCGCAGAGAGCTAGTGAACTGAAACCATCCGCTACTTTGGCCATATCGGCGAAGGAAAAGGAACTGAAGAGCCAGGGTATAGACGTAGTTGGTTTTGGCGCAGGAGAACCCGATTTCCCTACACCTGCCCATATTCGTGAGGCGGCCAAGGCCTCCCTGGATAGAGGGGAAACATTTTATACGCCTGTCGGTGGAACTGTGGAGCTGAAGAAGGCCGTCATCAGGAGATTTGATGAGGATTATGGCCTGAAATATGAGCCTGATCATATTCTCGTTTCATGCGGCGCCAAGCATAGCCTTTACAATATATTCCAGGCGATAATCGGACCTGGTGACGAGGTTCTGATTCCCGCGCCTTACTGGGTATCGTATCCGGAAATGGTATGCCTGTCGGGTGGCAAGCCGGTAATCGTTCCCGCAGAAGAAAAAAACAATTTCGAACCAGACCCGAAATTGCTCGAATCGTTAATCTCCCCGAATACGAAGGCAATCATCATAAATTCGCCTTCCAATCCGACCGGAATCATGTATTCCAGGAAGTTACTGGAAGAGTTGGCGGAAATTGCTGAAGGGCATGATTTGACGGTCATTTCCGACGAAATCTATGACAAGCTGGTTTATGACAATCTGACTTTCACACCGTTCGCTTCCCTTCCCGGAATGCACAAGAGAACCGTGACCGTGAACGGAGTTTCAAAAACCTATGCGATGACAGGCCTCCGTATCGGATACCTGGCCACTCCGATCAAGGAAATAGTCAAGGCGGCCGGGAATATCCAGAGTCAATCAACCTCGAATCCCAGCAATCCGGCTCAGGCGGCGGCTGTCCAGGCATTGATCGGACCGCAGGATGAAGTAGTCAGGATGCGAAACATTTTCGAGAACCGTAGAAACCTCATGACAAGGCTGATCAATGAAATAGACGGAATATCCGTGCCCATTCCGCAAGGCGCGTTCTATACTTTTGTGAACACAACGGCGTTAAATGGAAGGGATGGGATTAAAAACTCAACGGATTTTGCGCAGCTCCTGCTGGACAAATATCATGTGGCCTGTGTTCCTGGAGGACCTTTTGGTTCGGAAGATCACATCCGGCTATCCTTTGCAACTTCCGATGCGGTAATCGAAGAAGGCATGCGACGAATCGCCACAGCCTGTAAAGATTTAGGATGACAGAGCAAAAACCCTTAATTTTGTTAACCAATGATGACGGAATCCATGCCGATGGTTTGAGATACCTCAGGATGGCCGCCGAGAGAATCGGGGAAACCTGGATAGTCGCCCCGAATAGCGAACAAAGCGCAGTTGGACATTCCATTACCCTGTATGATCCGATAAAGGCGCATGAGGTGCGAAAAGACGGGGCGTTTTACGGATATGGAATAGGTGGAACGCCTGCGGATTCGGTAAAGCTTGCCATGCATTGTTTGCTACCGCGACGCCCGGACCTTGTTATTTCCGGAATAAATAACGGCGCCAACCTTGGAATAAACGTTCTTTATTCCGGAACTGTTTCAGCGGCTACTGAGGCGGCAATCCTGGGGGCGCCATCCATGGCGGTGTCAATAGCGGAAAAGAAATCGCCGCCTTTCGAATATGCTATCACACACATTGTATCAATAGCGGCATGGATCCTGAAGAACGGATTGCCGCAGGGAGTAGCTCTAAACGTGAACATTCCCGCTCTGCCACCGGATAAAATTAAGGGAATAAAAATTACAAGACAGGCGCTGTCAAAATTCAATGAAACTTTTGAGCGACGCGAGGATCCGCGAGGCGACAGTTATTACTGGCTTTCTGGTGAATCAGCCCCGGAAGAGTATGATGATGGGATAGACATCGTTGCCCTTCGAAACGGCTATGTGTCCGTTACTCCCCTTTATTACGATCTGACCGCCCACAACCATCTCAAAGAGATGCGTTTTTAACAAGATGAAACATGAGCGAATTTGCTGAAACAGATGATTTGAAGACGATAGAATCGAGGCTGGGGCATGTTTTCAGGAAGCCCGACCTTCTTGAGAGCGCATTGACAAGGCGAAGTTTCTGGCATGAAAACCGTGATACCTGCTCCGAAAACAATGAAAGAATGGAGTTTCTGGGCGACGCGGTGCTGGGATTGGTAATAGCCGATATATTGTATCATAGGTATCCGGATTCGAACGAGGGTGATTTACAGAAAAGAAGAGCCAGCATAGTCAATCGGAGCGCCCTGGCGCGTCTGATGAGGACTCTGGGATTGGCGCAGTTTATAAGAATGGGGAAAGGGGACGAGATTTCAGGGTGTAGGGACAGGGACTCCATACTTGCCGACACACTGGAGGCGATTATTGCGGCGATTTTTATCGATTCAGGTTTTAGCCGAGCTTATCAAGTGGTGGAGAGACATTTCTTCGAAATGGTGGAATATGCCAATGACGCAGCAAATATAGATGATTCAAAGAGTAGGCTTCAGGAACTGACTCAGGCTGAACTGGGCTTAACCCCATCGTATGAGGTATTGGAAGAATGGGGAGAAGAACATAGAAAAACTTTTTGCGTCGCGGTGTATATTGGCAACAACCTCGCTGGAACCGGTGAAGGCACGAGCAAGCGTGAAGCCGCTCAAATAGCAGCCAGAAACGCGCTCGGGTCCCTGGAAGCAAAATGATTCCCAAACTATCCTGCCATGTTCTAAACAATCCTGTGACAAAGGTTGAATTAGCACAAGCCTGTTCTTGACCAACAACTTCCTGATACGCATCCTATATTTAATTGTTGTTTCCTCATATCTTGCACATTAAAAAATCCAGTGGGTTATTGAAAGGATGTTGAAATGGTTGGTGAAATCACACGCAGAGAAGCGCTTGCCGGCGCGGGCGCCGGAACAGTTCTAGGGGTTTTGTCCAGTTTGTTACCTGGGGAAGCATTTGCTTCTACGAAAGCTGAATTGGGCCCGTTCGACTTGCTAAAGCTGCCTCCCCTTCCCTTCGCCGAAGATGCGCTCGAACCTGTCATAGACAAGGAAACGGTCAAGATTCATCACGGCAAGCATTTTGCCGCCTACGTCGCCGGACTCAACAAGAACATCCAGGCGCTTGACAAGGCCAGACAGACCGGTAATTACGATGATATCAAATGCATTTCGAAGGACATTTCATTCAACGCTTCCGGAGTAGTGCTTCACTGGATATATTTCAGCGTTCTTGGGCCGTCGGGTTCCCAAGGACCAACAGGCAAACTGCTGGAACTAATCAATCGGGATTTCGGGTCTTTCGAAAACTTCTGGAAACAGTTTGCCGCTGCTTCAAAAAGCGTTGAGGCATCCGGATGGGGTGTTCTGGCGTGGGAACCCTTTTCCCGGAAATTAATGATATTGCAGTCGGAAAAGCACCAGAACCTTACCAGTTGGGGCGCCATGCCCATATTGGTCTGCGATGTCTGGGAACACGCTTACTATCTTAAGTATCAGAATCGCAGGGCTGAGTATGTTGACAATTTTGCCAAAATAATTGCATGGCCTAAAGTCGAAGAACGGCTTCTGGCATATTGTCAGATTTAGACGGCGGAAATTGTTGCGCCTGAAGCGCCCAAATGAGGCTATCCAGGCGCAAGCGCCAAAACAGGTATGGACTGGTCAATGGCTACATGACCTGATTCTCATTTTCCCGTGACGTGGCGGTTCACGTTAGAAACTGAATTTTTCGTCCGGCCTGCGTTCGGGAACATAAACATGTTCAATTTTCCCTTCGTTCCAGTCTGTGGACACATAAAGCTTGCAGTAACAGCTACCAAATTCTTCAATGTCAGGAACCCTGTATTCGCAAGGACAGATAATATCCCTGTCCTTTTCACGATCGCCGGAAGACAGACGGCATGGACAGCACATATATCCATATCGCTCACGATTGGTGACGAGCGACTCCAGCAATTCGAATACCCAATCCTTGTCATTGTTGAAAAAGAAGCCCCTGGATTCCTGGGTTTGTTTTAGCATCTCATAAAGCTTTTCCACATCGGTCATCAGTTTTCACCCCATTCACAAGTTTGTGCGCAAAAATAAGCGTAATATGGCCTGACAGAGCGCAAATCCGGTAGTTGGTTAGCGGAACAAATCTTTCAGGAACGTAATATCATCGAGAACATAGTCCGGAGTAAAAGAACTTTCCTTAAGGATTTCTCTGGTAGTTGCGCCGGATAAAACCAGGGCGCAGTCCATGTTTGAATTCCTGGCGAACATCATGTCCGTATCAATTCTGTCGCCTACCACAAGACACTCTGACGGCTCAACTCCGGTTCTGTCCAGCACTATTTCAGCCATGTTGGGCGATGGTTTGCCGAAAACCCTCTCCGGCGCAAATCCTGCAGCCTCCGCTATTGATGCTACAATGCTTCCCGCTCCCGGGCTGAAATTCTCTTCATCGGGATAGGTTGCGTCCAGGTTTGTGGCCCAGAATCGTGCGCCATACTGTATGGCCTTATGAGCCATTTTCATCTTCTGGTAAGTGAAATTGCGGTCTAACGCCACTACAACAGCGTCTGTGAGCTTCGGATCAGAGGAAATCAGAGCCCCGGCGTTGATACAAGCCTCTGCTAGACGCTGCTGGCCAACCACCATCAGTCTTATCCCGGGGACATGGCGCCTTATATGATCTGTCAGAACGCTCGCAGAATTGACGACCTGTCTATGCGTTATTGAAAAACCCCACCCCCTGATTTTTTCAAACAGGTCAACATCCAGCACGCTCGCGTTATTGGACAGAAAAAACCATTGCAGACCTCGAAGGCTTAATTCATCATAGATTTCGCTCACGCCCGGCAACAGAATGGAGCCGCGATTGATTGTGCCGTCCAGATCGGCCAGGATCACTTTGTAATTGAGTCTTTTCAATTTAGTTTACCTAACTTGCGGGGGTTCGGTTCCGGGGCCTGAAGTGCCCGCCCTGATATCCGGAGCGGCCATTATCCTGTCGCTTGCCAATTCGAGATTGGTTATGGGAAATGTGAACTCAGGGTTAAGTTGTATGGCTTTTTGAAAATCTTCTATAGCCCCGTCAAGATTTCCCGTTTTATACCTGTAAAAGCCGCGATTGTTCCACACGACAGGGTCAGAAGGACTTAGCGAGGTTGCGGAATTCAGGTCATTTATTGCCTCCGTTTTCCTGTCCATAAACCAATGAATTATGCCTCTGAGGCCATGCGCCCGACCGGAGCCCGGACTATTCTTGATCAGGTTATTAAGATCAGCGAGCGCCAATTCGAGCTCATCCTTTTTATAGTAACATACGGCACGATTGAATAATGTCCTTATGTCATTTGGATAACCCTCAAGAACCTGGGAGAAGTCCTGGATTGCTGAATCATACAGCATTCTGTGATAAAAAGTGAGCCCTCTCGTGGCAAATATCTCACCGTCGGAAGGATCAATTTCCGCCGCAGAGGTCAGGTCAGTCGCCGCTCGTAACTGCTCATTCAGTATTAGAAAGATTTTTGCCCTCTCCTTGTAGGCTTCTGTCAATTTCGGGTCCAGTTCTATCGAATGATTGAGGTATTCCAATGCGTCGTCATTGTTCCCGAGTTTACTCTTCAGGACTCCCATGTAGAGATGGGCTTGTGGAGAGTTCGGGTCAATGTTCATGGCTTTCTTGAGGGTCGCTTCGGCCAACCTGAACTGCTGAAGCTGTATATGAGATCTTGCGCCCAAGACGAGAGCCTCGATGTCATCGGGGTGGACATCAAGTACTTTTCGAACAGATGACAATGCCAACTCCGGCTTATCTATTTTTAGAAACAAAAGTATTTTCTGTTTCCTGCTTTGATCATCATCGGGACGTAAGGCCTCTGCCCTCGCATAATCCGAAATTGCCGCTTCGAAATCTCTGAGCTTGATATGTACTTCTGCTCGAAAAACATAAATGTCCGGGTTATTGGGGGTAATCCTGTTCCATGCCCTAATGTCATCGAGCGCCTTTCTGGGCTTACCTTCCCTGATGTAGAGACGAGCGCGTTTTTCCAAAGCGAGGGTTGATTGCGGATCAAAATTCAGGGCCCTGGTAAACTCATCTTGTGCTCTTATTAGAGAGCCTTCCTTTTCGAAGATGAGACCTTTAAGGACATAAGCTCGAGCCACACCAGGCATGTTAAGCAGATATGATTCCAGCGCCAGACCGGCCTGATCGAGCTGATCCACCATGATAAGACATTCAGCTTTCTCAATAAGCGCCTGATAGTTTCGCCTGGCGAGGCTCAGCGCAGAATCGAAATCCTCAATGGCGTTAAAATAGTCCTTCCGGTTCTTGTAGATGACACCCCTCTGATAAAATAACTGTGCTTGGGCGTTCCCTTTGAATGATTCGTCCTGAAGGGCCTCATCCAGCAATTGAAGCTTGTTCTGTGGGTCCTGCGCCGCCTCGATTTTCCTGAGCGTTTCGGACAGGCTCTGAGAGGATATTGATGGCGACGCATAGAAAAAGGCAATCAGGGCTGATAGCAGGACAACTAGTTTAGAAAACAATTTCATATCAGAATCAGACCAACCCCTATTCTTTAGTAACTCATCGGAAAGTCATTACGGGAACCTGGTCTTCAATTCCTGGACAAGCAGAGCGAGTATCTGGTCAAACTGCCGCCTCATGGATATCATGTTTTCACGCATCTGAAGAATTACCTCAACGCCGGGGAGATTAACATCGAGTTCACGGGTGAGATTTGAAATAATTCTTAATCGCTCAAACTGGTGGGGATCGTACAGTTTGCATCCCGAGGGATCTATCTGCGAACAGATAATAAGCTCCTCGGATTCGAGTTCGTCCAGGAAACTCTCGTCGAATTCAAATATCTCCAATACCTGTGTTCTGTGGTAGTACTGATCTGACATTATATCACCTGCTCCACGGGATTATCTCACCCGAAAGTTGGAATGCAAATATCCGGGCAGCTTCCATCAAGGATGTATATCACTCCTTAAGTCGGTTTTGTAGAAGCGTGCGAGGGTGGCTGCGGCGTCGAGCGCTTCCCTGTCGTTGGTGACGGGCACCTGAACCCTGAGAGTGACGTACAGGTCTCCGGGGGTTTTGGTTTTTATGTTTGGAACACCTTTGCCCTTGAGTCTCAATTTTTGTCCGGATTTTGTTCCCTGGGGAATTCGTAACTGAACTGCTCCGGTCGGAGTGGAAAGGTTAATTTCTGCGCCTTGCATGGCCTCTGCGATTGTTACGGGAACATCAACTTTTAGGGAATCCCCGTCGCGTCTGAAAACCGGATGACCGGCCACTCGGGTAATAATGTATAGATCTCCGGGCGCCCCACCATTCCTTCCCGGCTCACCTTTACCGGCCAGCCGGATTTTTGACCCATCCTTGACTCCTGCGGGAATGACAACATCGATTGTTTCGACTGTAGGCAATACTCCGGAACCATGACAATCCGGACACGCCTCACCGCTTCGACCGGTTCCGCCGCAATCCGGGCAGGTGCGATTGAAGCTTATCGGCCCCTGGGAAACTCCAGTCTGACCGGTCCCCCTACACGTCTTGCAGACTTGGGCGTCAGAACCTTGCACGCGTCCACTACCTGAACACTTCGGGCAAATCTTCTGCTTCTGAAGAGTGATTCTGGTGGTTGAGCCATTTACTGAACTCATGAAATCGACATCCAGGCCGGATTCTATATCACGCCCCTTTTGAGGCCCTTGGGGAGCGCTCCCGGCGCCACCGAACAGGTCGGTAAAAATGTCCTCGAAACCGGAATACTTGTACTGTCCCTGATCAGAATAAGTATCATGAAAGCCACCGAATCCCTGCGAACCCCTAGCCCCGGCGTCCGAATACTGACGCCACTGCTTGTATTGCCGCGCCTGTTCGGGATCGAATCCTGCCCTTAGTCCATCCTCACCGAATTCGTCATAAATCTTGCGCTTTTCTGAATCCGAAAGAGCTTCATACGCCTGCGAGACTTGCTTGAATGTTTCTTCGGCTTCCTTGTTCCCAGGATTCACATCCGGATGGTATTTACGGGCCAGTTTTCTGTAAGCCTTTTTTATCTGATCTGCTGACGCGTCTTTTTTCACGCCTAGAATTGAATAATAATCTTTTTCCGCCATAATCCGATTTCCTCTATGCCTATTGGCGCCAAGAGACTCAAACGATATGAGAGTATATTATTGTTAGACGAACGTAAAACACATGTGCAATTTTTGACAACCAATACACGTTAAGATATTTATGTATCATTGGGACGTTGTCAAGCAAGGCCTATACTCCGCTTTCAGGCCTTTGGCGCGTGTCCTGGCGGGCTCATACCGGACCCCTGTGCGTGTATGGCATCAGAAAAATGGCATTTTCGGGTTCAATCAGCCGTGATAATTGATTCGCATATACATTTGTTCCAGAACCGTGTTCTTTCTGATCGGTCAGAATTCCTTCATAAGGACAAGGCGTTTTGCGCGCTTTACTCTCCGCCAAAGTCACGTCTCGCGTCACGGTCACAAATCATTGACTATATGGATAAATTTTCTATATCCAAAGCGGTGGTTTTCGGATTCCCATGGCAGGACCCGGAATTATTCAGGGAAAACAACGATGCAGTCCTGGAGTTTGCCTCTAGAAAACCAGAAAGGATTATTCCCTTTGCCACTCTCGGCCTTGATAACGCGGATGCGGCCTGCGTTGAAGTTGAAAGGTCTTTGAAATCCGGGTTCAGGGGTATAGGCGAGCTTTCAATGTATGAAAATGGCTGGGACAAGGCGTCAATCGGAACCCTCAACGATTGCGTCAGGATTGCCTCAAGCTATCGCGTTCCCGTAATGCTGCATGTTAATGAACCGGTGGGCCACAATTACCCTGGAAAAGTTTTTGTGGATTTCAATGAGCTTCTGGCGACCATTGGGAACTTCCCTGACGTGGATTTCATACTTGCCCATCTGGGAGGAGGAATCTTCTTTTATAGCCTAATGCCGGAAATTGCGGCAATCCTTAAAAACACATACGTTGATACGGCGGCGACGCCATACATCTATGACAGCAGGATATTTGACATAAGCGTTAATCTGATGTGGGAAGACAGGGTCCTGTTTGGAAGCGATTATCCTCTTCTCGGTCTGGAACGCTATCTCAGGGAGTTTGAGAAATCATCCATGACTGACGCCCAAAAGAATAAAATTCTTGGTCAGAATGCCATGGGACTGTTGAAACTCACATCAGGGGAATAGAATTCTTTCGGGATGAATGTTCCGGGGATACCCATACTAGTCATTATAAACCCAGGATGGGGGGTCGATAGGGTCATCGGATCGCTTGTGTTCAGCGGATACCCGTATTGAAATTCCACCGCGGGGGTTCATTATGCCCAGCACACGCACCCACTTTGGAGCAAGCTCGGTTACGATATGATCAAGTATTCTATTAGTAATTTCCTCATGGAACATGCCTACGTTTCTGAAACTGCCCAGATAAAGTTTGAGTGACTTTGATTCGAGGCATTTGTCCGCCGGAATATATGTTATTCTTATCCGGGCAAAATCCGGTTGTCCGGTAACCGGGCAAAGACTGGTAAACTCTGGACAATCAAAATCAATGACATAATTTCTCTGGGGAAACCTGTTCCGAAACGCTTCTATTTTTGCATCATCAGGAGAATCCGGATAGTGAGTTTCACTTTTCTTGAGTAAACTCAAACCGGAACTGTCTTCGGAATTCATTCAGGAGGCTCCTTTACCGTTATGTTCTACATTAAATGCGGCTACGGTTTTTGTGTACGGTATTTTGTCGTTTACATACTATCCGAATTTTAAACAAATTTGAACCAGGGCCATGCTTGACACCGGCATCACTATCGGAGGTTACCTACCCGTATCATCGTTCCTAAACAGAATGGATGCGAGGTTTAAAATCGTCTTTTTTTGCATTCTTCTATATTGCACCTTAAGTTCTAACGCTCCTGCCATAGTGCTGTTCAATCTTTTCTTTGCTATATTCCTGGCCAAAATTTCGCTCGCACCCATGTTCGTCTGGTTCAGGCGCCTTAAACAATTTGCTCCAATGTTATTGATAACATTTGCGCTTAACCTCCTGTTCGGATCGCCCGGCTTTTATTATCAAATCGGAGGGGTAACGCTTCCGTTTGGCCAGGATAGCCTGATTGGGAGTACTACCTTAACCACCCACATTGTAATCGCAATATATCTGGCCCTCATTCTCACCTTCTCCACAAGCCCTTCTCAACTGACTCATGCCATACAATGGTTTGCAAGTCCCCTGTCTTGGCTAGGTTTTCCTACGCGGGAATTTTCCGTAGTTATATTCATGGCCATGAGATTTGTCCCACTGTTTCAGCAAGAGCTTTACAGGATCAGAGACGCGCAAATATCACGAGGCCTGAATTTTCAATCGGGAACCGCGCTTAAAAAGAGCATGCGATTGATGGGACTCCTTCATCCGGCTTTCATGGCTACTGTCAAACGCTCTGAGATACTAGCTCAGTCGATGTCAGCCAGGGGATTTGTTCCCGGAGCTCCAAGGACAAATTTCCATGAGCAATCCCTTTCCAGATATGATCTAATAGCAACCTTCGTAGTTTTATCCTATCTGGTCGTAAGAAACCTCCTGAGTAATTATTATCCTAATCCAGTGTAAATCAGGCAGCATGATAGGCATTACTTTACACATTGAATTAATATTTTTATATAACATTGTATTATAATTAATTTTATGTTATATGCAACTCATTGATTATTTTGCGTGGCGTCGTAATTTAGGAGAATCGCAATGATCAGGAGAATTTTTCTTACCGTAGTAATCTGTATTGTCAGCACATTGGTGGCGATGGATAAAGCCGTTGGCGATGAATTAATAGTCGTAAATTGCGCTGAATTGATGAGAATGACTCAAAATCTGAGAGAGGACCTCAAGACAACGGATATTATGCTAGGGGTCGCTCTGGAAAACGGTTCAATGCAAACCGTAAAAACCTACAAATTGAAAAGAGAAACCATCAACCAGAAACTGCAGTCTGTGCTTCAGGCAATTAACCTGAAAGGATGCGCCAGGACTAATTGATTTGGGGCCCTGGAATTTATTGACGGCGCAGAAAGTCAGCAGCTTACGTGTGAACAGGATTCTTTGGTAATATATCCGTTTTGGGGATGCCATTTCACCGTGGCAAAAGGTGCAGCCGTGTGTCGGGGCCACGATGGCATGCCCTTATTTGAGAGCGCTAAAAACCACTGGCCTTATTGCTCTGCATACATTTATCTCACATCTCGTGGTTGGCAACAAAACCGGTTTGACAGCTCCGATGTCAAATTCTCTGCCGTCATCCCTTGCTCTCAGAAATATTCGGGCTAACTGATTGTCCTCGATGAGGCAATACAGTTCCTGGTTGGCGTCTTGGATCAATTTCTGAAATTCAGTCCATCCTTTTGCGATATAGTTTCCCAAAACAGCTTCGGCATAGGTTAGGGACTTTGAGGGATCGACCCCGATGGACACTAGTCTTTCAGCCAGTTTGAGAAACAGGACGTTCTTTACGGTCAGTCCTTCAACTTGCTGTGGAGTAGGCGGCAAGGGTTCACCGATTTGGACCATAAAGGCCCATAAGTCATCAATTGATTGAAAATCCAGTAAATCTGAAACAGTGTTTGCAGACAATTCCTTTAAAAACATGCTCACCTCTTACGAATTCTGGTTCAGAAAATTCGCGTTCCGGTTCAATAAACTATTCAGAACGCGGGAATGTCAATCTAATTTCTTACATGAGTTCATCGGCTCTCTTCTTGGCCGATTCAACGGCTTCCATCAGTATACCCCTGATTCCTGCCTTTTCCATAACCTTGAGCCCGGAAATCGTTGTCCCAGCGGGTGAGGTTATCTGGTCCTTCAAATGACTAAAAGACATACCCTGATCGAGCGCCATGGTAGCTGTGCCGATTAGCGTCTGAGTCACAAGGTTTCTGGCGACATCCCTTGGGAGACCGGAAAGGACGCCTCCATCCACCAAAGCTTCCATGATTGTGAAGATGTATCCGGGGCCACTGCCGGACAGGGCGGTCACAGCATTCATAAACTTTTCTTCTACTAATACTACCTGCCCAATGCAGGAAAAGAAATCAACTGCCATTTTGGCGTCATCGTCGGAAGCTATCCCGGCCTTGCACAACGCTGTCGCGCTTTGGCCAACCATAGCGGCGGCATTTGGCATTGATCTGATCAGCCTAATATTTTCCCCAAGCTTTCCCAGCATGAAACCGGTCGAAACACCAGCAGCTATTGATATGACAAGCATCCTGTCGTTAACCAGAGGTTTGAGCTGTCCTAAAACAGCTTCCATGTTCTGAGGCTTTATCGCAAGCACGAGAATATCCGTATCCTGATCAACCAACTGTGACAGGTCAGTCACGGAACTGACCCCACATTCGGCTGCGAGGTAATCCAATCGTCGCCTATCTATGTCGTATACCGAGATGTCCGTAGCCATAGCCACACCGGACTCGATGAGTCCCCTTACTATTGCCGAACCCATCGCTCCGCCGCCCAATATTGATATCTTTTTCAAAACTAGTTATCTCCCTGAAGAGTTTTTCGTGGTTAAATGCGAATTTTTTCCGGAACGCCCTGAACAGAAACCTGCTTTTCTTTTGTGATTAGATGCTAGACGCTATCTGAAGCTGTCAGCGTTTGCAACTTTCTATTAAAGTCTCCATCACGAAGCTTGGCCATAATATCACGCCCAGATCACAAAATGAATTGAATTGGATTTACGCGCCTGCTGGAATATAATATCGGGAACGAGGTGCATTTAGATGAAACATACGGTCACAATTGACGCCAGGGGCTTGAACTGCCCGCAACCGGTATTGCTGACAAAAAAAACTCTGGAAAATTCAGATTCCGATGTTTTCCTGGTTCTTGTAGACAATTTTGTATCCATGGAAAACGTCTGCCGTTTCTTGAAAAGTCAGGGCCTGGAGCCAAAGGTTCTCGGGGAAAAGGATGGGCAATATGAAATACAAGCCCATAGGAGCGCCCCGCAAAACGCTAGGGATATGAGCGCGGCAGGGCCTGTTACCGTTTCGGAATCGTC
>CAITZA010000405.1 GCA_903896745.1 uncultured Desulfomonile sp.
GAACCACGAATCACATCTCTCGAAATCAGTATGGCAGATCTCAAGGAAATAGTCGCGGAATCCTCCCGCCAGATGGCCCAGAACTCGCGCAAAAACAGGGAAAGCCGAGAAAGGTCAGTCAGGGAGTTTGCCAGGTTTCAAAAGGAAATGACAGGATTTTAAGACGAGAGGAAGGATTTTAAAGAAGACACGAAGCCTTGGAGAGATACAAAGGAGCGTGAAATGGTGGATTTCAGGGAAGAGATGAGGCAGGAGAGGCTTAGACACAACCTGGAAATGGGCCGGATCGCCGACAGGCAGGGCCGCATGTCGGAAGACTTCGTAGCCCCAAGTATATGCAGAATCATGAAAGAAGCCCTCGGAATAGACCACAAAATACCCTGCATTGATAACTTTAGGGTCAAACGGGCCTACAGGGGTAACACCAGCAAGGTTCGGGAATTTGATGTAATCGCCGAATGTCTGGACTATGTCCTGGTTAACGCAACTACTTCCTCCCCTACCTCAGCGGATGTCAACAGACTGATAAAAACCATGGGGGTCATACGGGATTACTTCCCGGAGTTCAAAGACAGGAAGCTCATCGGCGCCATAGCCTCGCTTTTACTCGACAAAAGCGTTATAAATTACGCCTCCGCAAAGGGCATACTCGCCCTCGCCGCCGGTGATGACCTGATGGATATAAAGAATCCACCCGGCTTTAAACCGGCCTTCTGGTAACGCTGCGCCTCTGTGGCGGCTTCATTTAGTAAAGAAATACAATTTCAGCTCGTTTTCGGGTATATAGACGCTTGCTTGTCGAAAAATGGCTCTTATGGTTCCAGTATCCAGTTCCGCATGTTTCGGAACTGTCAATATCTGCCTGGTTCCATCGTGGCCGGTTCTTTTTAACTTTACGTGACTACCGGTTTGCGAACTTACAACAAAACCCAGTCGTGCCAGGACGCTAATGATCTCCGGTCCTGAGAGCCTACGAAGTTTGGGCATAGATTGGTTCCATTTCCATCGTAACCAATAAGGGCGGATTTTGAACCAAACCTAATCCGGTCATGTCTTCGCCCTCCAGATGCAACTGAATCGCCTCTCTCAGATTCTGAACAGTTTCATCCAGAGTACTACCTTGAGTTACCACGGCTAGATTCAGGCATTCTGCCACATATCCGTTTTCTTCTCCCGGATAAATTACTGCCTGTATTGTGTAGCGTTGCGGCATAAGACCCTCCATGATGAGTGTCAATAAAGGATACCATGACATAGGATAATATCAACCGTCTGATGATAGGTCGCTACACCATCTTTATTGATTACCTGAGAAGCCCCATCAGATTATATAATTAATCAGCCCGGAGTTGGGAGATAGGGAAGCCCGGAACTGGGAGTTGGGAGATGGAAGATAGGAGATAGGGATGACACACAAAGGCAAAATCCAGGGAGATATACCAGGTGTCCCCTAACAAGGCCGCTTTGGGCTTTTCTTGATTCTTCCCCAACTTCCAACTCCTGTCTTCCAACTTCCGGCTGTTTGCTATCTCCCTGCTTCTAGCCGGCACGGAGGCCGGCTCTAGTGCGCCCGTGCCCCCTTATTTAGAACCTATGCGCCGGATTCACCTCGGCTGGAGTTCCCATTGATATGCCTCATTTCCATCATACCGCTGTGATGCTTGCGTTTGCGGTGATTAAATGCCATAATCTCCGCATCATGAGCGGTGCTTGAACATGTATATCTACGATCGGGAAGATTGGCCTAACTTTTTCTGGAACAATGATGAACTCATCGGAAAGCTTGCGGCTTTACGTTTCAAACAGGGCCAGTTGCTGGGAAGGATGGGGTCACTAGGTTTCAGGCTGCAGTCTGAGGCTACACTGGAGACCATTACTGAGGAGGTAGTAAAGTCGAGTCAGATTGAGGGAGAGTTGCTTGATACTACTCTGGTTCGTTCGTCAGTCGCCCGTCAGCTTGGTATAGCCCTAGGCGCCATTCCACCACCCGATCGTTACATAGATGGCATAGTCGAAATGGTTCTGGACGCAACACAACGTTGTGATGATCCTCTTACACGGGAGCGTTTGTTTGGATGGCATTCGGCGCTGTTTCCCGGTGGACGCAGTGGAATGTCAAGAATAATTGTCGGGGATTTTCGGAATGATCAATCCGGCCCGATGCAGGTAGTCTCAGGCCCTGTCGGCAAACAGCATGTCCATTTTCAAGCCCCGCCCGCGGTCACAATAAACACAGAAATTGAGGCATTCCTTGACTGGTATAATCGAGGCTCCACTGCTGACCCTTTGCTCAAGACCGCTATTGCGCATTTGTGGTTCGTAACGATCCATCCATTTGACGATGGTAACGGTCGTATAGCCCGAGCAATCGCCGATCAGGCCCTGACACGCTCGGAAAAAGGCGCCCAACGCTTCTATAGCATGGCAGCCCAGATCCGCAAGGACCGTGAAGCTTACTACAACATCCTGGAAACAACACAAAAAGGCGATCTCAACATCACCCCATGGATAAAATGGTTCCTTGGATGCCTGGAATCTGCCATTGACGGCGCCCAAACCGCATTGGCGGGCACGCTCAGGAAAGCCGGGTTCTGGCAGAAACATTCTGATAAATCCCTAAATGTCCGGCAACGTTCTATCCTCAACCGCCTTTTGGACGGATTTGAAGGAAAACTGACTTCGTCGAAATACGCAAAAATTGCGAAGTGTTCTCAAGACACAGCCCTGAGAGATATCGATGATCTTATCCGTCAGGACATCCTGACCAAAAATCGTGCTGGAGGACGCAGCGCCAGCTATTCGATTATCGAAACTGAGCCAATACCCTAAAATCTACCACGACCATAGCTGAGCCGTAATGGTTTATATAATTAATCGGCCGCATGGATTAGATTGTTAATAATCCAATACCGATCATATCATTAACTAGCTGCATTGATGATATTATTGATCAGGCGGGTTAGTTTAGATTATTAATCAGCCGGCGTAGATATTTTATTAATCAGCCGGCGCGGAGGCCGGCTCTACTATTCTTGGCCGGCTCTACTATGTTTGGCCAGCTCTGCAATACCGTTCCTGATCTATGCCCAAATAGTCGTGGACTGGAGTTGCTGTCCCCTACCAGACCGACGGCACAAAACCCGCCGGATTCTGGATGTCCATAAGCTCGTCCCCTACAGCCAGGGCTAAAACACCTTTGCTTGTGGCGAAATTTACAACACTCTCGTCCAAACTGACGGACGCAACTGAACCAATGATTTTTCTATCCCTGTATTCAGGGAAATAGTCCCTGGCTATCGCTATCGTAGCTATTAGGTTGGATACGTCTTCAGCCCTCAGATTGCTTTTGGTTTCATTCATCATCACATAGTCGCCGCACTCAGCAACCACATCGAATTCCTTTAGGCGTCGAACATCGCCCCTATATGCTCTCTTGATTCGCTCATTGGCGAAACACACTGTTTCTTCCTTAAAGCCCAGGGCCCGCTGCATTACCCTGCATATGCTCGGAGCCACGAGATCTTCAATCAGACGGCCGTATTTATTAGCGATGTCTCCCAATCGGCGGTTGAATTCCCGATTCTCGCGCCTGCTGTCATCCCTAAACTGGCGCATTTCGTCCTTGAAGTCCTTCATCTCATCTTTGAATTCGCGCATCTCTTCTCTAAAAAGACGGTTTTCCTCCTTGAACTCCGCCATTTCAGCGGATGTTCTCTCTACCTGAAGAGATGTTCGGGCCACTATCTCTTTCAGGTCCTGCATTGATATTTCGAGATTCTCGACTCGTGTTTTCATCAGTAAACCGCTCATCTGTTATTGCCCCCCGTAAATATTCATTACCTATATGTAAGTATCTCTATTTTACTGTTTGTGCGGATGGATGTCAAAAATGGCTGCGCCATCGCTTTCCACAGGCATGTTGCCGCCTAAGAGTGTTCGTGGACAGAAAGGTGGGCACACCGTGCAATCAGCTTCACAACCCTAGAATCTCCCTAAGTCTAATACTTAACTCCGCCATTTTCTCAGGGGTGAGTTTTCCCATCTCATACAATATTAGACTTGAATCCAGGGTGTTGAGAATATTGGGACGAATATAGCTGTCCTTGCGTAAACTACCGCCAGAAATATCTTTACTTGAAACTCTCACAGAATACCTGTCCGAGCGGGAACTTACAATGGGACAAAGAACGGTGTCGTCACCATCAAGATCAGCTATCACGACCGCTGGTCGCCGTTTGGAACCACTGAGGTCAGTGAAGAAATAATTGACAACAACCACGCTGCCCTTCACAAATCGGCCCATACCGAATCTTCCTCCGCCCCGCCCAGTTCCCTGCTAAGAACCGACTCAGCCAAAAGCATGCCATCAAGAGTGTCCAACTTGAGCCTGTCACTGTTCTCCAATAACGAAACAAACTCATAAACAGCGCTCAGCTTCGCAGGCGATAAACTTCGCAATTTTTCCTCAACGTTCTCAATGGTGACAGTTTGCATGGCCCTGACTCCCTATTGCAGCCAATAATCTTAAAAATCTCATCGATTGCTCGCACATAATATGATAAATATTCCAACGTCTTTTTGCAATAACTGATTATTTGTTTGAAAGCAGTAGAGCCGGCTCTACTATGTTTGGCCGGCTCTACCATGAACTGGCGCCTTTGACTCGACCACGAACAAATTGTATAATCAAGACTCTAAACAGACGTGTGTGGATGAAC
>CAITZA010000406.1 GCA_903896745.1 uncultured Desulfomonile sp.
ATAGATATTATCGACCGAAAATCAGCGGAAGCGAAATTAAGCTAACAGATGTATCTGCTGGAAGTTGCACAGCGAGCGGCTCATATTGGGTACTCCGAGACCAATATTGTGACAGGTATCTGGCAAAGTTCGCCAATGCTTGATGAAATCTACGGGATCGATAGATTCTATATTCGACATTTCGAGAATTGGGTAAACCTCATCCATCCGGATGACCGTGAGCAACTGTTGAACATCCTTGCCGAGGTCAAGAAGGATGGAACTCCCTTCCGCGCCCAATATCGTGTAATTCGATACAAGGACGGTCAATGTTGCTGGGTTGAGGCCTGGGGTAGCATCGAATATGAAAACAGTCGCCCCGTCAGATTTATCTGCACGGTCATGGACATTACCGAACGCAAACTGACGGAAATCGAACTGGACCAGTATCGGCGCTCGCTGGAGGCGCAGGTAGCCGAGCGAACCAAAGCCCTTGATCAGTCGAATAAACGCCTGGCAGCGGCGCTGGAAGTAGCCGAGGCCGCCAGTATGGCCAAGAGTGACTTTCTGGCCAATATGAGCCATGAGATACGAACACCCATGAATGCAATCATCGGCATGACGGGTTTGCTGGAGCAGGAGGCCATGGATCCCGGACAGCGCGAGAAACTCAAGCGTATCACCGCGGCAGGCGATCACCTCCTGGCGCTTATTGAAGACATTCTCGATTTATCCCGGATCGAGGCATCCAAGGTTGTGCTCTATCCTTCGATTTTTCGACCACGCGACCTTGTCGCGCAATGTATCAATCTGTTGTCGGATACCATCAACGATAAGGGCCTGCGGGTAGAGTGTCATATCGAACCGGGTGTTCCAGGGGTTCTACTGGGAGATGTTGCCCGGATAAAGCAGATCCTGATCAACTTTGGATCCAATGCCGTCAAGTTTACCGAAAGAGGCTTCATCCAATTTTCAGTCTTTGAAATAAGCAATAATGGTGAATCGGCCCTGGTACGTTTTGAAGTTGAAGATACCGGTATTGGCATCGACCGTGAGGTGATCGATAGAATCTTTCTTGCATTCGAGCAGGCGGATAGTTCCACCACGCGTCGATATGGCGGAACCGGCCTGGGATTGGCGATTTGTAAGCGTCTGGCAAAGCTGATGGGGGGAGAGGTGGGCGCCGAGAGCACCCTTGGTCTGGGAAGCAAATTCTGGTTTACCGCTCGGTTGGAACTCGCCAATGAACTCGATGCCAGTGAGGGCGGGGAGTCCATGCTCCAACCCGTGGCCGACCTCTCTACTGTGGATTTTAACGGGGCCAGAATTCTATTGGTCGAAGATAATTCAACCAATCAGGAAATAACCAAGGATGTGCTTGAGAAAGCAGGTTTTTGTGTTGATTTGTCTGATAGCGGTCGGGATGCCCTGGAACGCATCAAATTGGGAAGCTATGAACTGATTCTCATGGATACGCAGATGCCGGGAATGGACGGGATCGAATGTGCTCGGCAGATCCGGAAGATGCCTGGATGCTTCGAGGTCCCCATTATTGCGCTGACGGCTAATGCTTATGAACATAATCGACTGAATTGTCTGGCCGCCGGTATGAATGATTTCATTGCCAAGCCGGTGAAAGTATCCATACTGAATGAAAAGATCAAGCATTGGTTGGCCCAGTCCAATCAAAAACCTCCCATACCCAAGCCGCAACCCGTCTTGCCGTCACCCCAGGACAATCAGCCGGTGGATCATGAAATTGAAAGGTTTTTAGATAAACTGGAGGAGTTGTTGGAAACCAAGGATTCCGCCGCCTTTCGCATCATTCGGTCGGATTCTGCCCTTCTGGCATCGGCATTGGGCAGCCGCGAAAATGAGATCAGACGCCTGATTGAGAGTTTTGAATACGTCAAGGCGCTTGAGGCGTTGAGAAGTCTGAGAGCATCAACACGACAGGATACCTAGGCCCACGGGTGAAAAGCAAACACCGGATTTCTGCAAGGCATCAATA
>CAITZA010000407.1 GCA_903896745.1 uncultured Desulfomonile sp.
AAAGAAACTGATTACCGATTGCAGGATTATTTCTTTTTCGGGTTTCAAACCTACAAGACTGGCTTCCAGATCGCGAGTCAGTCTGACCGGAATGGCAAAAAAATCTCCGGCGACTAGAGCCTTCTGTATCCTTTTGCGACCTGAAGTAAACCATATATGAACCCTTAGGGTTCCTCCCGCTGTTTGCTTAATGGACCTTACGGGTTCAGCCCCAGATTGGGAGCTTGATTTGGCATGGATCCATTCGGAACTTTGATAAAATTCCAGTTCCCCGTTTAGACGCTCCAACTCTCTATCCGTAAGTCCGGATTTTACAAATGTTACATTCAACTGGTGGGCAAACTCTTCCTCAAGAGCTTTTTTCACAGAAGCCAGGGACGCAGATGGACTAATGAGATCATTTAGAAAACATATCCGGTCCATCAGGGATTCTATTTCTCTTTTCTTGAGTTTTTCGACAGGCACACGAAGAGCTTTTAAAAAACGTTCCACCTCATTTTTTATCAGAATGGTGCCTTGAAACATCATGCCGCCGGATATTGCGACCCCGCCGGTGCCGGATATTTTTCTTCCATCTATTTCGATGTCATTTCGTGGCCTGAATCGGGCATCGACCCCAAGCCTTGAAATTGCATCGGCGGCGATTGAGCAAATTCTGGTGAGTATTGTTTCAAACCTGCCAGAAAAAGGGTAGGTTCCTGTTTGGCCAAAGATCTCCCAGCCGAGCGCTGACTCCTGAAATAAAATCCCACCACCACCGGTAATTCTCCGATTAATATCTATATGATTGGTTTCGCAGAATTCCTGTCTGATTTCGAGGCTCACGTCCTGATTGTAACCGACAAGAGCCGCGTCCGGGCTGAATTGAAGAAACCTCAAGGTCGGCAGGGAATGCCCCGAGGCTACCTCTTCGAGGATGATCATGTCCAGAGCCATATTTTGTGCGGCTGACAGCAAACCAGTATCAAGTAACCGAAATTCTTTCAATAATCCTGACCCTGAACTAATTCTGGATATAGTTATACACTCGACCAATCTGTTGAACGCCGCACGGGAGAAACTGTCCTGGCCGGCGCGTAGACCGGCCCTGATGGTTCCTAACGGCTACAGCCACGGAGCTCAACAAATTGGATGAAACATGTTTGCGCCCCTGAAGGATAATCCCGCAGCCGTAGAGGTATTTGTGAAAGGCTATTTATTTTGGATCCGGCAAGCATCCTGATCTCAATAACAAATATCTTCTTTCGGTTTTCGACCGGGACAATCAGGATTGTTATTTGGCGCCCAGGTCTAATGGTGGGGCCGCATCCAGAGCTTTGATGACCATCTCTGTCAAATCAGGCATTCCGTCCGAGTAAATCATTGTTTCTTTTAGAAAAACAGCTCCATAACCCTGTTCCTTGGCTGTCTTTTCAATTATTTGCTGTATCTGGGTCATTATGGCTGCCTGGATCGCCTGCTGCTGAACGGCTAGTTTGGTACGGACAGACTGTTGCTCGGACTGCATTTCCTGATATTTCTGAGTGAGATCATTTTCAAGTTTTTCTTTGTCTGCCGGTTTTAGGGTGTCTTTACCTTTTTCGAGATCCGCTTCAATTTTTTTTGCTTCAGCCGTCAGGGTTTCCATTTTGGGAGATCCTGATGACTGCATCTTGAGTAACTGATCTACCGCGACCTTGACCTTGGCAGATTTTGAAGAAACATCGGTAAGATTAATTTGAGCAAATTTGGGAGCTTGAGCCCAACTAGCGCTAACTGAAAAAATACAAAACGCAACAACCAATAGGGTAATTAACGAACCGAAAAACATTCCTTTTTTTTTCATAGAATAATCCTTTCTGAAATAATCCAAATGAAGATACTTCAAAGTTAACTTTGAGTCCATTAAGAAAAATGGTCAAAGCTTGAGAATAACGTTCGCTATTGATTTAAGCAACTTTCCCCAAATCAGCCGGTTTTTCGGGCTATTTCATTAAACGCGTGTTGTGTCCACGATAACCTTGCCTACACATGTTCCGGATTCAACGGCTTCATGCGCTTCGATGACCTGTGAAAGAGTGAATCTGAGAGCTATCTCATGATTGAGAACCCCGGTGGCGAGGCATTCATTTATGTCTCTTGCTGCCTCAACATGAGCTTGCAAGGACATTGCATAGACAAAAACAAATCTCACTGTGACACTTTTCAGAATCAAGCGATAAAAGGGTATTGTGGGTTCCAGCAGTTGATCGGAGGCGTAGGTTGCAATAATTCCATTGGTCCCAATTATTGCCAGGTTTGTGTCAAGGTTTTGTCCGAACGCAACTTCAATGATACGGTCCACACCAACGCCATGGGTAAGATCCAAAATGGTTTTGACGACGTGTTCCTTCTTGTAATCAATTATGAAATCCGCTCCGGATTTTTTTGCTCTTTCGGCTTTTGCGCCTGAGCTCACTGTGGTAAAAACCGTTGCTCCTGACCATTTTGCAAACTGTATGGCATAAGACGCTACAGAGCCGCCCCCGCCGGAAACCAGCACGTTTTTTCCATTGACTGGACCGTCCGAAAAAACCAGCCGGTGAGCGGTCATTGCAGGGACGCCCAAACAGGCGCCTTGATCAAAAGTAGTATTATCCGGAAGCCAGATGGCCCTATGATCCGGGACAACTACGCGTTGGGCTGCAGTCCCAAATGGTCTTCCAATCTGGGCCTCATATACCCAAACCCGTTGTCCCAGTCGCGATTTGTCTACGCCGGCACCAACTTCTTCTATTACACCAGCCCCATCATTGTGTGGTATTACAACCGGAAATTCCATCTCCGATAAGGCGCCAAAACCGGTTCGCCGTTTTATATCTGATGGATTGACCCCGGAAGCAAAAAGTTTGACCTTGACTTCACTTGAGCCTACCGAAGGTTCGTCGAACTCACCGAATTTTATTACATCACGCGCTGTTCCTTTTTTCTCATAAAAAGCTGCTAGCATAAGATCACCATCTCCCTGCGTCAAAATTCGATGCCCCAATAGTTCTTTACCCACCATTTTTACTGACTGCGTTTTGTTTCGCTGAGATCACCCTTTGAATCGTTTCAAACAGTTGAGACCTGGAAACAGGTTTGGAAACATAACCATCCATGCCGGCATTGAGACACATTTCTTCGTCACCTTTAACAGCATGAGCTGTCATGGCCACTATTGGAACATCTTTCAGGCTAGGGTCTGTCATGTTCCTGATTGCTCTTGTCGCCTCCAAACCATCCATTTCTGGCATCTGGACATCCATAAGGATTAAATCAAAATATTCGGAAACCAATTTTTCAAGGGCTTCCAAACCATTTCTCGCAATAGCAACCGAATGGCCTTGTTTTTCCAGAATCAGGGTCGCCAGTCTCTGGTTAACCAAATTGTCTTCAGCAAGAAGTATTTTGAGGGGTTTTACAGGCAGCAGGCTCTCGACACTCACCGGGCTCACGGTTTTAACCTCGGTTAACTCGTAAGGTTGCAGCGTCATGGCTATAGTGTGCAACAAATCGTTATGACTCAAGGGTTTTCTAAGATAAGCCTGAACACCCAGTTCCATGCATCTGTCGCAACTACCGGTGGGGTTGGCCGATGACATGACTATTATCTTGATGTCTGCCAGACTACCGGTTTTGCGAATAACCTCGGTCAACTGGAAGCCATCGACATTTGGCATCATGACATCAATAAGAGCTATTTTAAAGGGTTCACTCTTCTCAACAGACCGGCTGAGAAGTTCCATGGCGCTGTCCGCAGAATCGGCGAACTCTGGAATCATCCCCCATTTTGTGAGAGTTTTTTGGAGCACTGTTCTATTTGTTTCGTTATCATCTACGACGAGGATTTTGACCTTATTCACAATGCCCAGATCATGTTTTGTAGTGGGGCTTGACAGGAACGGTTTGGCCACCATCCTGCAGGTAAAATGAAACTCGCTACCCTTTTCTGGCTTGCTGTCAACCCATATATTGCCTCCCATCAGTTCGACCAGTTGGGCTGTTATTGCAAGTCCCAGACCTGTTCCACCATATTTTCTGGTGGTTGATGAATCTACCTGCGTGAAAGGGCTAAAGATTATTTTTTGTTTATCAAACGGAATTCCTATTCCCGTGTCACGAACATCAAAC
>CAITZA010000408.1 GCA_903896745.1 uncultured Desulfomonile sp.
GCTGAAAAGATAGTCGCGTATTTCAATCTCGATCTCGGTCTGCTCAGAGGCTACGGCCTCCCAGAGCAAGCCACAACGTTCTTGGTCTGCCTGTCACTGTTCAAGATTCAGCGCTTCCTCGCTGAAGGTTTACGGCTAAGAACAGCGTGTGATTTAATCACCGCCGGTCCACCGACCGTTAACAGTCCGCTATCCTTCCAGCTTCCTGGTGAAACCCAACTCATCCCCATGATCGCTTCATCATTGCAAGACTGCATGGAACAGGGGCTTTTCGCTAAACCACCTGTGACCAGGATGATGTGGAAACCCGGCAAACAGGATCAGTCCGAAACCGATGCTGCGGAATCAACTGACGACTAGGAGGATCAGTACCAATGGCGTTCGCTATAGGCATCTCATTCCCCGCAGGCCGTTTTCACGCCACCCCATGGGGCGGGCACGTAAATGAGGGCATTCCCGAATGGCCCCCCGCGCCGTGGAGACTGATCAGGGCCATTGTAGCGGTATGGAAAAGAAAGCTGAATCATCATCCAAACCTTGATGACATCATTCCGCGGGTATTATCAAAACTGGCGACTCCGCCGAGTTACAAGCTGCCACCAGCAGAGGCAAGCCACACCGTTCATTTCATGCCAAGCCACGCAAACTGGAAACCCGAAGCGCCACACAAGGCCAAGGATCAGGTCTTTGACACGTTCATTGCCCTAGATCCACTAGCGGAGGTTATCGCCGCATGGCCAGAGGTGACGCTCGATGGGAGAGAAACCCAAGCCTTGGGCGAAATTCTATCCAGGATGACCTATCTGGGCAGGGCCGAATCACTAGTGTCTGTCCGAATCGCTGACTTACGCGATCCGCATCTGCTCAACTGTGTCCCCCTCATGTCGTCAGGCAGTTCCCGAAATTCAGGACTCAGGGGCGAAACGGTCAGGGTCATGGCCCCCGACCCCGATACCTGGAACCTATGGAGCCATAACAATGACGCTGTTAAACCCGAACCCTGCTGGAACATACTTGTCGAAACAATGGACCTGCACGCCCAGAGATGGAGCAAACCTCCAGGCTCACGCGAAATCACCTATGTCCTTGAATCATCTACCAAAAGGCCAAAGATCATCAGGCGACAACCATCTCCAAAAACAGTTAACTTCGTCAGGTATGCGCTCGACGCGCAGGTATTGCCCCTGATTACCGATACTGTTTACATGGCGGAAATTGCACGACGCTATCTGCAAGGAATTTTTGGTTCCAGATTCTCCGGAGCGGTATCGCAAGTATTTAGCGGTAAGAACAGTGACGGTAAACCGCTCCAGGGTCACGGTCACGCATTCTTCCTCCCAACAGATGAGGATGCGGACATGCGTCTGGAACATCTCACGATTTTTTCGCCAACAGGTTTTGATCCAGCCAGGGAGCTCAAGGCTCTGGACTTGTTCAATACCATGCATTCTCCTAAAACCAGCGTGGATATCAACCTCTTGCTGGTTGGGACAGGTGACATCAGTCTTGGCGCTGAGGTTCCCATTCTGTCAAAGGCCTCAAGGTGGCGTTCCATTACTCCGTTCGTGCCTGTCCGGCATTACAAGACCAGGGGGAAAAAGAAGGACACATGTGGTTACGAGGCGTTTCCTGAAACCGTCTTGCGGGAAGAACTCCTTCGCCATGGGTTTCAAGAACCCGTGAGGATATCCCCTGCTCCAAGATGTGATCTTTGGAACCACGCAGGAAAATGTATTGGAAATTCGGCGATAAACCTCTCATGGCTTCAGTTCAGAAGGGAGAGGGTTTTTGGAAACGGCAGACGCGGCCTGCATCCGGGTTGTGGTTTTGAAATAGAGTTCAATGCGCCTGTTCAGGGGCCTATCGCCCTTGGATATGGCTGCCACTACGGGCTCGGACTGTTCGCTCCAGCCTGATGAGGTTTTTGAAATGACCACCGAAAACTCTGGCGTTGATTCTGAAATTCCTGAATTGATACCGTGCAGGATGCTCAATGAGTATGTCTATTGCCCCCGTCTCGCCTACATAGAATGGGTTCAGTCCGATTTTGCGGACAATTTCCATACTGTGGAGGGTAGAAACAAGCACAGGGTGGTGGACAGGGAAACCGGAAAACTGCCGGAGGACACCGGATGCGAGGACTTTGAGGCACGATCCGTATGGCTGTCAGCGCCACACGAGCGGTTGACATCCAGAATGGACCTAGTTACGGGATCAAGCGGGGAAACCACCGTAGTGGATTACAAGAAAGGGGCGGTTCCAGCAAATCCTGAACGATCATGGCCCTCTGATCGTGTCCAGCTATGCGCTCAGGGGCTGGTCCTCAGGGAAAACGGGCACGCTTGTGACCATGGAATCCTTTACTATATCGCCTCAAAGACAAAAGTGGAAATTTCTTTTACCGAAGAACTTGTTGAATACACCCGACAGACCGTGAGGGATTTGATAAACCTGGCTCAGTCAGGACAAATCCCTCTGCCAATTGAAAACAGCGCGAAATGCGTCGGATGTTCCATAGCCGGAATCTGTCTTCCGGACGAAACCAACCTGATAGTTCGGTCCGGCCAGGATTTGGTCAAAGACTCAGAAATTCGACGGATCCTGCCCGCACGCGACGATTCATTGCCACTGTACGTTCAGGAACAAGGCGCAGTCATTTCAAAGAGCGGAGAACTCTTCGAAATATCCAACAAAAAAATAAAGCTGGGTCAGGCAAGAATTTTTGAAACATCCCAGGTTAGCGTGTTTGGCAATGTCCAAGTAACAACACAGGCGTTGAGGGAAATGATTTATCGTGATATCCCGCTTTCCTTTTTTTCTGTTGGTGGTTGGTTTTATGGATTAGCCCACGGGATGTCTCACAAGAATGTCGAAATCAGACGTTCACAATTCAACGCTGCCGAAAATCACGATATGCGCCTCAAATTGTCATCATCCATCGTGTCAGCAAAAATCAGGAATTCAAGAACCCTCCTGATGCGCAATCATAATGACCTGCCAAATGAAATATCAGCTCGCCTGAAACGGCTTGCCTCCGAGTCATTGCAGGCTACTTCCACCGAATCCCTCCTTGGAGTCGAAGGGGCCGCCGCCCATGATTATTTCTCAGCTTTCTCCGGTATGATCAAACAACGGGCTCGTAAGGAAGATGAATCCGCCCTTACCTTTGACTTCAATGGCCGTAACCGGAGACCACCGACCGACCCGGTGAACGCCATGCTCTCCTATGCATACAGTCTGCTCACAAAAGACCTGACGGTCACAGCCTTCTTCGTGGGCCTCGATCCCTTTCTCGGCTTTTATCATAGGCCACGTTTTGGCCGTCCGGCTCTAGCTCTGGATCTTATGGAAGAATTTCGCCCTCTTATTGCCGATTCAGTCGTAATTTCAGTCATCAACAACGGCATTGTTACTCCCGGAGATTTTATCCGAAGAGGCCCCTCTGTAGCCCTAAATGACGTCGCAAGAAAAAAATTCATCCAGGCATACGAAAATCGTATGGATTCACTGATCGCTCATCCCGTGTTTGGATATCGGATAAGTTATCGACGTGCGCTCGAAGTCCAGACACGCCTCATGGCGCGTGTCATCTCTGGCGAAATACCCGACTATCCAGCATTTACTACAAGGTGAATATCTTGAGACTGCTATATATAGCCACTTACGACATTTGTGACCCTAAACGACTCCGAAGAGTGTTCACAATCATGAGAGGATACGGCGAACATCTCCAGTTCTCTGTCTTTCGTTGCGAACTAACTGACAGGGAACGCTCCGAGCTCATGGCCAAATTGCACCCCGAAATCAAGCATGACGAAGATCAGGTACTATTTTTCCCCATGGGGCCGGCTGGCGGTTTCAAGGAAAGTGGTGTATTCTATGTAGGACGCTCTTATCAGCCGTCAAGCCATGGAGCCATTGTTATTTGACTTGATACAGGCCCTGATGCCCTTGCGAGAGCGAACGTTCCCTCACCACAAACGTTATGGTTTACATCATGATATGTTACGTAAAAACAACGTGTTCCGTATCCCCCTGCTGTGCGTTCATACCGCTCAAACCAAATATTTTTACCAGCTCTCGAAAATATCACAAAAGCTTTGGTAATTCTGGTAAGTTGAAAGGCGACTATTTCCACGCCTGAAAAGACGTGGCCCCATTGAAGCTTTTTCATTAGGAGTAGCAGCTACCGGACGATCGAATATTTCCA
>CAITZA010000409.1 GCA_903896745.1 uncultured Desulfomonile sp.
AAATAGGGTTTTCGACGCATTGATGGATGCGCATGCAGGTTGTCTGGACGAGATTTTCTTTGAGGAAGCGATTTATCAGGAGCTTTGGGATAAGACGGTCAGAGGTTTGAAAGTAAAGAACCGGATATCGGAAAAGATTCTGGCCTCATAGGAGGGATGCTCTGACCACCCGGGAAGTCGTGATTTTTCATGTCATGATTGATGCTCATGTTAAAATTTATTATATATATCAAGTGAAGATAGCCCATCAGTAATGTAACTTGTTAGTTGTAGTGAAGTCAGCGAGGGCTTATGAAATAGCCCCTTGATTGACTTTATAGAGTCAATGTGATATAATCCTACCATAAATTCTTAATGAAAAAATTATGTTACATTCTTTTTAGTGCGGGATGGGTGTGTCGTTACGATGAAATCGTCAAAGTTTATGGGGAATTTACCCTCAGTTGTTCCTATACTTCCATTACGTGACATGGTTGTATTCCCTCAGGTGGTGATACCTCTTTTTTTGAAAGGCTCAAGGGTTGTAAAGCTTGCAGAGTCCCTTTCTGGAGGAAACAATCTGGTGGGTTTATTCTATCAGAGGCCCAGAAATCGACTGAGCCTGTGGCACGAGGATATTTCGAAGATAGGGGCTTTGGCTAGGGTTGAAAAGGTGGTTTCGCTGGAAAGCGGCGGAGTGAAGGCCGTAGCTGAAGGGCTGTGCCGGGTTCGGATGGTGCGTCAAAAGGAATGCGAGCCATTCATGATGGCGGAAGTTGAGCCTATTGAAGAGAATGACGAGCCATTTGAGCTAATAGACACGCTGGTTTCATCTGTGGCAACCATGTTGAAGATGAGCGCCGGTCAGGGCAGGGTTTTTGGGGAACATTTTGTCAAACGCATTGAAAGAGCTGATACTCCCGGGCAGCTTGCTGATCTGATCGCAACGCATCTTTCCCTGAAACCGGAAGCGAAGCAAACCCTTCTCGAGATGGACGACCCGCATTTTCGCCTGAGAAAGGCTCTGGTTTATCTCCAGGCTGATTTGCAGCTTGCCAAACCACGCCCTACCGCAGCGGGTGATTCGGTGGAAACCGGATTGTTGGGGCGGCGATCAAAAGATAATGAAGCACGGCATCACATCAGGACTCTTCAGAAAGATTTCAGTAGTGACGATGATCCCATTGTTTCCGAAATAAAGGGGTTCCATGCCAGGATTCGCAGTTCGGGTATGCCTGATGACGCCACCGAAGCCGCAACACGTGAACTGCAAAGACTGGAAAGAATACCTGCGCATTCACCTGAACATATAGTTTCAAGGACATATATTGAGGTGCTTACAAGTCTGCCATGGAGTTCGCTTTCACCTGATGATGTTGACATTTCTACTGCCGAGTCGGTGTTGAACAGCGATCATTATGACCTTGTGAAGGTCAAGGACCGTATTCTGGAGTTTCTTGCGGTGAGGAAACTGAAAGCCGACAACAAGGGGCCGATACTTTGCCTGGTGGGACCACCCGGTGTAGGAAAGACATCCTTGGGCCGGTCAGTCGCAAAAGCGATGGGGCGCAAATTTGTGAGGGTATCACTTGGAGGGGTGCGCGATGAGGCTGAAATCAGGGGACATCGCAGAACATATATAGGCGCAATGCCGGGCAGAATAATCCAGGAATTGCGTCGCGCCGGCAGCCGGAAT